>DASSKL010000006.1 GCA_035690485.1 Mycobacteriales bacterium
CCGCTGTTCATCTACGGCGAGTCCGGTCTGGGCAAGACGCACCTGCTGCATGCGATCGGGCACTATGCCCGCAGCCTCTACCCCGGCACCCGGGTGCGCTACGTGAGCTCCGAGGAGTTCACCAACGAGTTCATCAACTCCATCCGGGACGGCAAGGCGGACGCGTTCCGCAAGCGGTACCGGGACATGGACATCCTGCTCGTCGACGACGTGCAGTTCCTCGCCGACAAGGAGTCGACGCAGGAGGAGTTCTTCCACACCTTCAACACGCTGCACAACGCCAACAAGCAGATCGTGATCAGCTCCGACCGACCGCCCAAGCGGCTGACCCAGCTCGAGGACCGGCTGCGCAACCGCTTCGAGTGGGGTCTCTTGACCGACGTGCAGCCGCCGGACCTGGAGACCCGGATCGCGATCCTGCGCAAGAAGGCCGCCATGGACCGGCTCACCGCGCCGCCGGACGTGCTCGAGTTCATCGCCTCGAAGATCCAGACCAACATCCGCGAGCTCGAGGGCGCCCTCATCCGGGTCACGGCCTTCGCGAACCTCAACCGCCAGGACGTCGACCTGGCGCTGGCCGAGGTCGTGCTCAAGGACCTCATTCCCGACGCCAGCGGTCCGGAGATCACCGCCGCGACCATCATGGTGGCCACCGCGGCCTACTTCGGCCTGACGCTCGAGGACCTCTGCGGCTCTTCCCGGAGCCGGGTGCTGGTGACGGCACGGCAGATCGCGATGTACCTGTGCCGCGAGCTCACGGATCTGTCGCTGCCGAAGATCGGGCAGCAGTTCGGCGGCCGCGATCACACCACGGTCATGCACGCCGACCGCAAGATCCGATCACTGATGGCTGAACGCCGGTCGATCTTCAACCAGGTGACCGAGCTCACCAACCGCATCAAGTCCCAGGCACGTCAAGGATGAATCCTCCGCGCTCCCCCCGTGCCACGACGGTTCACGATCTTCATACACAGCTTGGGGACAACCCTGTGGACACGTGGGGACGGCACCGGCGGTTCGCGGTCATCCCGACCGTCGTCCTCAGCCACGGCCGCCGTCCACAGCGCGGGTTCACAGCCACAGGCACTGCCGGTTGGGCCGTTGACCTGCAGGTTTCCCGGTCGTCCACAGTGTCCACCGGCCCTAACACGATGACGTCTGAGTTTTTTGTCATCCCTTCGAACAACAATCATCAGTGACGTGCACATGAGGATCCCGGCCCGCCTGTCCGAAATCAGGACTGCGGTCCGGTTCCTCGAGGAGGTCCGGTAGCAATGAGGTTCCGAGTCGAGCGCGACGCTCTGGCCGATGCTGTGGCGTGGTCGGCGCGCACGCTGCCCCAACGTCCCCAGCTGCCCGTGCTGGCAGGTCTTCGCCTCGACGTGGCCGGCGGCGAGCTGACCGTCTCCGGTTTCGACTACGAGGTGTCGACCCGGATAGAGCTCCCGGTGGAGGTGTCCGAGGGCGGCCAGGCACTCGTGTCCGGCCGGTTGCTCGCCGAGATCACTCGCAGCTTGCCGAGCGCACCGGTCGAGCTGGCCACCGATGGCTCACGGGTCGTCGTCACGTGTGGCACGGCGCGGTTCACGCTGGCGACGTTGCCGCTGGAGGAGTACCCCACGCTGCCCGATCTGCCGCCAGTGGCTGGCACCGTGGGCAGCGACGTGTTCGCAGCTGCGGTCTTGTCGGTGGCGGTGGCGGCGGGCCGTGACGACACGTTGCCCGTGCTCACCGGCATCCGGGTGGAGATCGACGGCGACCGGTTGACGCTGGCCGCGACCGACCGCTACCGGCTCGCGGTGCGTGAGCTGCGCTGGCAGCCGGGCGACACGTCGTTGTCGGCGACCGCGCTGGTGCCGGCCCGCACGCTGGCGGAGACCGCACGATCCCTGACGTCGGGTGCTCAGGTGACGGTCGCGCTCGGCACCGGTTCGACCGGAGGGGTCGGTGCCGGCACGACGGCCGACGGGATGGTCGGGTTCGTCGGCGGTTCCCGGCGTACGACGACCCGGCTGCTCGACGGGGAGTTCCCGAAGTACCGCGCGCTGCTGCCCAGCGAGTCATCGGCGCAGGCCCAGGTCGAGACGGCCGCACTCGTCGAGGCCGTGAAGCGGGTTTCGCTGGTGGCCGCTCGCAATGCACCGGTGCGCCTGACGTTCTCGGCCGAGGGCCTGGTGCTCGAGGCCGGCGGGCTCGACGACGCCCAGGCGTCCGAGGCCCTGCCGGCGAGCTATGAGGGCGACGACATGACGATCGCCTTCAACCCGACCTACCTGCTCGACGGGCTCGGTGCGATCGACTCCGATACGGCGCACTTCGCCTTCACGGCACCGACGAAGCCGGCCGTGCTGACCGGCAAGCAGGCCGGCGAGGGTGTCGACGGCGGTGACTACCGCTACCTGCTCATGCCCGTGCGGCTGTCGGGGTGATGTCGACGGCGGCGATGACGCTCGGCATGGTCGGGCTCGGCCGGATGGGCGCCAACATGGCCGAGCGGTTGCGGCGCGCCGGTCACACGGTCGTCGGCTATGACCGGGCGGCGGGCAGCCGCGACGTCGACTCCCTCGAGGGGCTCGTTGCGGCGTTGCCGACTCCGCGGGTGGTGTGGGTCATGGTGCCGGCGGGCGATCCGACCTACCAGACCGTCGAGACTCTTGGGCAGCTGCTCGACGCAGGTGACGTCGTGGTCGACGGTGGCAACTCGCGCTATCTCGACGACATCCGGCACGCGGAGCAGCTCGCCGAGTCTGGCATCGGTTTTGTCGACTGCGGAGTCAGCGGCGGCATCTGGGGTCTCGACGAGGGCTACGCGCTGATGTGCGGCGGCGCTGACGAGCACGTCGCGCTGCTGCGGCCGGTCTTCGAGGCGCTCAAGCCGCCGGGAGACTACGGGTTCGTGCATGCCGGATCCGTCGGCGCCGGGCACTTCGCGAAGATGGTGCACAACGGCATCGAGTACGGCGTCATGCAGGCCTACGCCGAAGGGTTCGAGCTGCTCGAGACCGCCGAGCTCGTCACCGACGTCCGCGAGGTCTTTCGGTCCTGGCGCACCGGCACGGTCATCCGCTCCTGGCTGCTCGACCTGTTGGTCCGGGCGCTCGACGAGGACGAGCATCTCGACGAGCTGCAGGGTTTCGCCCAGGACTCCGGTGAGGGTCGCTGGACCGTGCAGGCAGCGGTCGACCACGCCGTACCCCTGCCGGTCATCACCGCCGCGCTCTACGCCCGGTTCGCGTCCCGTCAGGACGACTCCCCGGCGATGAAGGCCATTGCGGCGCTGCGCAACCAGTTCGGCGGGCACCCCGTCACCGCGGCCGCCGGCTCGCACGAGCGCGGGGCCGACGCGCCCGGTGCCGACGCCGACGGCCGTGGCCGCCCCGAGCAGCACGCGCGCTAGGGCATGCACCTCGCCCACCTGTCACTCGTCGACTTCCGGTCCTACGCGTCGGCCGAGGTCGCGCTGGACCCCGGCGTCACGACGTTCGTCGGACCCAACGGGCAGGGCAAGACCAACCTGATCGAGGCGATCGGTTATCTCGCCACGCTCGACAGCCATCGGGTGAGCACCGATGCGGCGCTCGTGCGTCTCGGCGCCGAGCGTGCTTACGTCCGGGTCGCCGCCGTGCGCGACGGGCGTACGGCGCTGGTCGAGATCGAGATCAATCCCGGCAAAGCCAACCGGGCGCAGGTCAACCGTTCTCCGGTGTCACGGCCGCGCGAGGTGCTCGGGCTGGTGCGCACCGTGCTTTTCGCGCCGGAGGACCTGGCACTGGTCAAGGGGGATCCGGCCGAGCGGCGCCGCTTCCTCGACGACCTGCTGGTGAGTCGCGCTCCACGGCTGGCCGGGGTGCGGGCCGACTACGATCGCGTGCTCCGACAGCGCAACGCGTTGCTGAAGTCCGCCGGAGCGGCCCGGCGCGGCGGCGGGTTCGATCTCAGCACGCTCGACACCTGGGACGCGCACCTGGCCCGCACCGGAGGCGAGCTGCTCGCGCAGCGGCTGCAGCTGGTCGAGAGCCTGCGACCGCTGGTCGACAAGTCCTACGCGGCGGTGTCGGCCGGCGGCGGCCCGACGAGCCTGGACTACCGCTCCTCGCTCGGTGAGCAGGCCGTGCTGCGCCCGGACCGGGAGGCTCTGGCAGCGGCCATCACCGACGAGCTGCGCGAGCGTCGGAACGACGAGCTGGCGCGCGGGCTGACCCTGGTCGGCCCGCATCGCGACGAGCTGCTGCTGGGCATCGGTGAGCTGCCGGCGCGCGGCTACGCCAGCCACGGCGAGTCGTGGTCGCTGGCCTTGGCGCTGCGACTCGCGGCCTACGACCTGCTGACCGACGACGGCAGCGAACCCGTGTTGCTGCTCGACGACGTCTTCGCCGAGCTCGACGTCGCCCGGCGTACACGTCTGGCCGAGCTGGTCGCGGGCGCCGAGCAGGTGCTGATCACGGCGGCCGTCGCCGACGACGTTCCTGCCGCACTCGCCGGTGCCCGTTACGACGTCTCTGCCGGAGGTGTCCACCGTGCCACGTGACGACGACGAGCTCACCGGCGTGGGCGCTGCCGGTGAGACCGCCGGTCCGGGCGCCACCGGGGAGGCGATCGGTCCGGATCCTTCCGGTGCGGCCAGCACCGGCGCGGACATCGCCCGCGACGCGCTTGCCCGGGCGCGGGCCAATCGACCGTTGCCCGAGCAGCGGCGGCGGCGCCGGGTCCGGCGGGCCGAGCAGCGCAGCGGCGCGCGACCCGACGACCGCGATCCCAAGCCCTTCGGCGCGGCGGTGCGAGAACTGCTGCGTGACCGGGGCTGGGACGACACGATGTCGGTCGCCACCGTCATGGGCCGGTGGGAGGCGCTGGTCGGCCCCGATGTCGCAGCCCACTGTCGACCCGAGCGGCTCGACGAGGGAACGCTGGTGCTCGTTGCCGAGTCGACGGCGTGGGCCACGCAGCTGCGGCTGCTGTCCAGGTCGATCGTGGAGCGGCTCGCCCGCGAGGTCGGTCCGAACCTGGTGCGCCAGGTCCGGGTCAAGGGGCCGGCGACGCCTGACTGGCGGCACGGACCTCGACGGGTGACCGGTGGTCGGGGGCCGCGAGACACCTATGGCTAGTCTCATCACGGCCCTCCGGCGGGCCGCTCTCGCGTAGGGGGACTTTCGCCCCCCGGCCTACGTCCGTCCGTGTCGTCCTCAGGCCCCGCCAATCCGTCGTTGCGGCAGCCTGGCGGAGTAGAATCGGAAGCAACGCCGGCGGCTGTGGGCCCTGGTTCGGTTCCTACCGGCGCGAGTTGTCATGACCGTGTTGCGGCGATCGCTGGTCAAGCGGAGGTCGTCGACGAAGCCCGCCTTGGGCGGAGAAGGCAGAGCCGTGTCCTACGACGCCAAGTCCATCACCGTCCTCGAAGGCCTGGAAGCGGTCCGCAAGCGACCGGGCATGTACATCGGCTCGACCGGCGAGCGGGGTCTGCACCACCTCGTCTACGAGGTGGTCGACAACGCCGTCGACGAGGCGCTCGCCGGCTACTGCGACGCCGTCCACGTGACGCTGCTCGCCGACGGCGGGGTGCGGTGCATCGACAACGGCCGCGGTATTCCCGTCGACCGCCACCCGGTCGAGAAGCGGCCCGCCGTCGAGGTGGTGCTGACCACGCTGCACGCCGGTGGCAAGTTCGACGGCCAGTCCTACGCCGTGTCCGGAGGCCTGCACGGCGTAGGTGTCTCCGTCGTCAACGCGCTGTCGACCCGGCTCGACGTCGACATCCGCCGCGACGGCCACGTCTGGACGCAGACCTACCTGCGCAGCCGGCCGGACCGCCCGCTGCACAAGGGCGCGCCGACCCTCGAGACGGGCACGACCGTCACGTTCTGGGCCGACCCCGACATCTTCGAGACGACGGTCTACTCCTACGAGACGCTCTCGCGCCGGCTGCAGGAGATGGCGTTCCTCAACCGCGGGCTGAAGATCACCCTGCGCGACGAGCGTGAGGAGGAGCCCTACGAGACCGTCTACGAGTACAAGGGCGGCATCGAGGACTTCGTCCGTTACCTCAACGCCGCCAAGACCCCGGTCCACAAGTCGGTCGTCGCCTTCGGCGACGAGAAGGACGGCATGGCCGTCGAGGTCGCGATGCAGTGGAACGACTCCTACAGCGAGTCGGTCTACACCTTCGCCAACACCATCAACACCCACGAGGGCGGCACCCACGAGGAGGGTTTCCGCGCGGCGCTCACCTCGATCATCAACCGCTACGCGCGCGAGAACAAGCTGCTCAAGGACAAGGACGACAACCTCACCGGCGACGACGTCCGCGAGGGCCTGACCGCCATCATCTCGGTCAAGCTGGCCCAGCCGCAGTTCGAGGGGCAGACCAAGACCAAGCTCGGCAACACCGAGGCCAAGTCGTTCGTGCAGAAGGTCGTCAACGACTGGCTGAAGGACTGGCTCGACCGCAACCCCGGCGAGGCCAAGGACATCATCACCAAGGCGTCGTCGGCCGCCCGCGCCCGCATCGCGGCGCGCCAGGCGCGCGACCTCATCCGGCGCAAGACGCTGCTCGGCTCCTCGTCACTGCCCGGCAAGCTCGCCGACTGCCAGTCGACCGACCCGCGCGAGAGCGAGATCTACGTCGTCGAAGGCGACTCCGCGGGTGGCTCGGCCAAGGGTGGTCGTGACCCGAAGTTCCAGGCGATCCTGCCGATCCGCGGCAAGATCATCAACGTCGAGAAGGCGCGCATCGACCGGGTGCTGAAGAACACCGAGGTCCAGTCGATGATCCAGGCTCTCGGCTGCGGCATCCACGACGAGTTCGAGATCGAGAAGCTGCGCTATCACAAGATCATCCTGATGGCCGACGCTGACGTCGACGGCCAGCACATCCGCACCCTGCTGCTGACCCTGCTGTTCCGCTTCATGAAGCCGCTGATCGAGGCCGGCCACGTCTACCTCGCCCAGCCGCCGCTGTACAAGCTGAAGTGGAGCAAGGACGACTTCGACTACGTCTACTCCGACCGGGAGCGCGACGGGCTCATCGCCACACGGCAGGAGAGCGGCAGCAAGAAGCAGCCGGAGGTGCAGCGCTTCAAGGGGCTCGGCGAGATGAACGCCGACGAGCTCTGGGAGACCACCATGAATCCCGAGAAGCGCATCCTCCTGCAGGTCACGCTCGACGACGCGGCCCAGGCCGACGAGCTGTTCAGCGTGCTGATGGGTGAAGACGTCGAGAGCCGGCGCGAGTTCATCCAGCGCAACGCCAAGGACGTCCGCTTCCTCGACATCTGACGCGCGCCGCTGCGTGTCGAGCCGTAGTTCACGTCGTACGACGAAAGGCAACTCGTGACCGAGGTGACCACCCCGCCGCCGGGCGGGCCCGCCGACCGCGTCGAGCCGGTCGACATCCAGGTCGAGATGAGCCGCAGCTATCTCGACTACGCGATGTCGGTCATCGTCGGTCGCGCGCTGCCGGACGTGCGCGACGGGTTGAAGCCGGTGCACCGCCGGGTGCTCTACGCCATGTACGACGGCGGCTACCGGCCCGATCGCGGTTACGTGAAGTGCTCGCGCGTCGTCGGTGACGTCATGGGCAACTACCACCCGCACGGCGACAGCGCGATCTACGACACCCTCGTCCGGCTCGCGCAGCCGTGGTCGATGCGCGAGCCGCTGGTCGACGGCAACGGCAACTTCGGATCACAGGGCGACGACCCGCCGGCGGCGATGCGCTACACCGAGTCGCGGCTCGCCCCGCTGGCCATGGAGATGCTGCGGGATATCGACCAGGAGACGGTCGACTTCGTCCCCAACTACGACGGGCGCGCGCAGGAGCCGCTAGTTCTGCCGAGCCGCATCCCCAACCTGCTCGTCAACGGTTCGGCCGGCATTGCGGTCGGGATGGCCACCAACATCCCGCCGCACAACCTGCGCGAGGTCGCCTCGGGCGTGCAGTGGTACCTCGACAACCCCGCGGCCACCGACGAGGAGCTGCTCGCGGCGCTGATGCAGCGCATCCAGGGTCCCGACTTCCCGACCGGCTCGCTCATCGTCGGCCGCGACGGCATCGAGGAGGCCTACCGCACCGGTCGCGGCTCGGTGCGCATGCGCGCCGTCGTCGAGATCGACGAGGATCGGCGGGGTCGCCCGATCCTGGTCGTCACCGAGCTGCCCTACCAGGTCAACAAGGACGCGTTGCTGCGCAAGATCGGTGAGCTGGTCGACGAGGGCCGCGTCCAGGGCATCGCCGAGCTGGCCGACGAGGGTTCGACCCGCACCGGTCTGCGGCTCGTCGTGACGCTCAAGCGCGACGCCGTCCCCCGGGTCGTCCTCAACAACCTCTACAAGCACACCCAGCTGCAGGACACCTTCGGCTGCAACATGGTGTCGCTCGTCGACGGCGTCCCGCGCACGCTCAACGTCGCGCAGATGGTGCGCTACTACGTCGAGCACCAGATCGAGGTCATCGTCCGGCGCACGCGCTACCAGCTGCGCAAGGCGGAGGAGCGCGCGCACATCCTGCGGGCGCTGCTCAAGGCGCTCGACGCGCTCGACGAGGTCATCGCGCTGATCCGCAACGCGGAGTCGGCCGACGCCGCCCGCAGCCAGCTCATGGACTTCCTCGAGATCGACGAGCTGCAGGCGACCGCGATCCTCGACATGCAGCTGCGCCGGCTCGCCGCCCTCGAGCGGCAGCGGATTATCGACGAGTACGCCGAGCTGACCGAGCGCATCGCCGACCTCAACGCGATCCTCGAGTCGCCGAGCCGGCAGCGTCAGATCATCGGCACCGAGCTCGGCGAGATCGTCGAGAAGTACGGCAAGGACCGGCTGACCCGGATCGTGCCCTACGAGGGCGACATGTCCCTCGAGGACCTGATCGCCCAGGAAGACGTCGTCGTCACGATCAGCCGTACCGGCTACGCCAAGCGCACCAAGACCGCGCTCTACCGGTCGCAGAAGCGTGGGGGCAAGGGCGTGCAGGGCGCATCGCTGCGCGAGGACGACATCGTCGACCACTTCTTCGTGACGTCGACGCACAACTGGATCCTGTTCTTCACGAACAAGGGCCGGGTCTACCGGGCGAAGGCGCACGAGCTGCCGGAGCTGACGCGGGCCGCGCGCGGCCAGCACGTGGCGAACATCCTGGCGTTCCAGCCCGACGAGAAGATCGCGTCGGTGATGGACATCCACGACTACGGCGTGGCGCCCTACTTGGTGCTCGCCACCAAGCGCGGCTTGGTGAAGAAGACGCCGCTCACCGACTTCGACTCCAACCGCAGCGGCGGGCTGATCGCCATCAACCTGCGCGACGACGACGAGCTGATCTCCGCGGCGCTGGTCGCCGCCGACGACGACATGCTGCTCGTCAGCCGGGGCGCGCACTCCATCCGCTTCCACGCCGACGACGACACCTTGCGGCCGATGGGGCGCGCGACCAGTGGTGTCATCGGCATGCGGTTCGCCGAGGGTGACGAACTGCTTGCCATGGAGGTCATCAGGGACGAGGACGGTGACGTGCTCGTCGCGACCGACGGCGGTTATGCCAAGCGCACCCGGATCACCGAGTACCCCGTGCAGGGGCGAGGTGGCAAGGGCGTGCTCACCGCGAAGATCGTGGCCAAGCGCGGCGAGCTCGTGGGCGCGATGGTCGTGCACAACGACGAGGAGATCTACGCCATCACCTCCTCCGGTGGCGTCATCCGCACCCAGGCGCGAGAGGTACGCCGTGCCCAGCGCCAGACCATGGGGGTGCGGTTGATCAACTTGCCCGAAGGTGACACGGTCGTGGCAGTTGCCCGTAATGCCGAGCCCGAGGACGGCGACGACTCGTGACCGAGGAGCGTGACCTCCCGGAACGGCTACGGCCGTCTCCGGGAGTGACGCCTCGCGACACCCCGGGAAGCGGTGGGGGCGGATGGCCGGCTACCGACCAGCCGGTTGCGCGCCCGGAGCCGGGTGGGCCCGGGTGGACGTCACCGGCCGGCCGGCCGACGGTTGCGGCGCCGGGGCCCGGCGGGGCGTCCGGCCCCGCCACCGGCCACCCCCCGGCCGGGTCGGCGAGCCCGACTGGCCCGCGGCCGTCGCCGTCGGTGTCGAGCCCGGGCCCGACGACAACAAGTGCTCTGCGCCGCGGCCCGCGCCGGGCGCGGCTCACCGTCAAGCGGGTCGACCCGTGGTCGGTGCTGAAGGTGACCTTCGTCTTCTCGCTCGCGATGCTCATCGTCGGCGTCGTCGCGGTCATCGTGCTCTACGTGATCCTCGGCGGCATGGGTGTCTTCGACTCGATCAGCAGCTTCCTGCAGGACGTCAGCCCCGGCAGCCACACGGTCCGCGACTATGCCCCGCTGTCGAAGGTCGTCGGGGGCGCGGTCGTCATCGGCATCGTCAACGTCGTGCTCGTGACCGCCCTGTCGACCCTGGGCGCTTTCATCTACAACCTGTGCGCCGACCTGGTCGGTGGCGTCGAGGTCACCCTGACGGAGCGGGAGTAGCGGGGCGCTCGGCATCGCCGTCCCCAGGCGCCGACCGCGGCAGCTTTCTGCCCCTCTACGTGGGATAACCTTGCGTCCGGTTCACGGGCCTGTAGCTCAGCCGGTTAGAGCGCATCCCTGATAAGGATGAGGCCGGAGGTTCAAGTCCTCCCAGGCCCACAAGTGATCGACCGGGAGCCCGACCGAGTCTCGGTCACAGACCCCACCCGTGCGCATGCAGAAGGTCTACGGATGAAGCGAGCCGCCGCCACCGGAGCCGCCGCGAAAGCGGCCTTCGTCGTCGCTGTCATCTCCGCCGCCGGGCTCGCGATCGGCCGGCGGGTGCGGGCCGCCCAGGCCGAGGCCGCGATGTGGCGCGAGGCCACCCGCGAGCCCGACCTGCGCTAGCCCGGCTCGGGCCGGCGCGACTGCGCCAATCCGATCCGGGCTGGTCGCGCCGTCTACAGGTGTCGTTCGGCGGGACCCACGTAGACCTGCCGTGGCCGCGCGATCTTGCGCTCAGGGTCGGTCAGCATCTCCTGCCACTGGGCGAGCCAGCCGGGCATCCGCCCCATCGCGAACAGCACCGGGAACATCTCGACCGGGAAGCCCATCGCCTGGTAGATGATGCCGGTGTAGAAGTCGACGTTCGGGTAGAGCTGGTGCTCGACGAAGTAGTCGTCGGACAGCGCCACCTGCTCCAGCCGCAGCGCCACCTCGAGCAGCGGGTTGAGCCCGGTGACCTCGAACACCTGGTCGGCCAGCCGCTTCACGATGCGTGCCCGCGGGTCGTAGTTCTTGTAGACCCGGTGGCCGAAGCCCATGAGCCGGACCTCGCGGTTCTTCACCCGCTCGACGTAGGCCGGGACGCCCTCCGCGGACCCGATTTCCCCCAGCATCCGCAGCACCTGCTCGTTGGCACCGCCGTGCAACGGGCCCCACAAGGCGGCTGCCGCGCCGGCTACCGACGCGAACGGGTCGGGTAGAGAGGAGCCGATGACCCGCATGGCGGTCGACGAGCAGTTCTGCTCGTGGTCGGCGTGCAGGGTGAGCAGCACGTCGAGGGCGTGCTCGAGCACCGGGTCGGGCTGCCAGTCGCGTTCGGTCACCCGTCGCATCATCTGCAGGAAGTTGCCGGCGTAGCTGAGCGTGTTGTCGGGATAGGTGTAGGGCAGCCCGCGTGCATGCCGGTAGGCGAATGCCGCCAGCGTCGGCGTCTTCGCGACCAGGCGGACGATCTGCATCCGGCGTACGTCGGCGTCCTCGATCTCCGAGGCCTCCGGGTAGAACGTGCTCAACGCGGCCAGGCTGCTGACGAGGATCCCCATCGGGTGCGCATCGTGGTGGAAGCCGTCGATGAACTTCTTGATGTTCTCGTGGAACAGCGTGTGCATGGTGATCTCGTGCGCCCACTCCGCCGAGGTCTTCTCGTCGGGCAGCTCGCCGTTGAGCAGCAGGTAGGCGACGTCGAGGAACGACCGTTTCTCGGCCAGTTCCTCGATCGGGTAGCCGCGGTAGCGCAGGATGCCGGCGTCGCCGTCGATGTAGGTGATCGCGCTGCGGGCGCTCGCGGTGTTGGAGAAGCCGGGGTCGTAGGCCATCAGGCCGAAGTCGTCGTCGCCGGTCTTGATCTGGCGAAGATCGATGGCGCGGATCGTGCCGTCGGCGATCGGCAGCTCGTAGGTCCGGCCCGTCCGGTTGTCGGTGACGGTGAGAGTGCCTTGGTCGCTCAACGGATCCTCCTGGCACGGGTGCGTGTCGTCGTGTGAGACCTCCCCCGGTAGGGGTTGATCCAATGATTCGATACCACGCCCGTCGTTGGCTGCTGCAGGGGACCGCCGACTACCCTGTTTGCGTGCGGCGCGTGCCGCTGCTTCCGGGGACGTAGCTCAACTGGCAGAGCACCGCCTTTGCAAGGCGGGGGTTAGGGGTTCAAGTCCCCTCGTCTCCACCCCGAGTGGCCGGTTGTCCCGCCGCCTGCCTACTTCAGGACGCCGGTCGTCAGCGTGATGCCGGAGTCGTACTGCGCTCCCCACAGCAGCCGCATCGCCGAGTCGTAGACGCCTCCGTAGGTGAGGCTGAGCTCGAGCTGGTAGCCGGCCGGCACGGTGACCGGGGCGATCGTGAACGGCAGGTTGGCCGCCGTGGCGTCGTTGCTCGTCACGATCGGGTGGTCCTTGCCGTCGATGCTGGCGATGCCGAGGCGCTTGCCGCCCGGCCCGATCGCGTCGAGCGAGGCGATCGTCCAGGCGGTGAACGCATTGCTGTAGGCCGGGTTGGCCGGGTCGACCAGCCACTGACGCAGCAGCGCGCCGTTGCCGAGGGTCACCGGCCGCGCGAGGGGCCCGGAGGTGAACGTCGCGGCGGCGTCGTAGTTGGTCGTTGCATAGCCGACCTGACCCGACTCGCAGGTCGCCGACTTCCGGCCGGCCATGCCGCCGCTGGGCACGTCGGAGGCGGTCGCGCAGCCCTCAGGCGAAGGGACCTGCGTGGCGGTGCCGGGCTGCAGGAGCAGGGTGGTCTTGCCCGTGGGGACGAACACCGGACCACTCGCTCCCGGCACCTTCTGCGTCACCAGCTGGGCGACGGTCAAGGCGACGTTCTTGCCTTCGAGGGTGTCGTTGTCGGAGGTGCCGAGGTTGCCCGACAACGAGATCGTCCACGTGCCGGCGGCGTAGCCCTTGCCGCGCAGGTCGGCGAGCAGCGATGACTGGCCGGCCGTGCTCGACGGGGTGCTGGTCGCGACGACCTTGCCCTTGGCGTCGGTCACCGTGACGCCGTAGTCGTACTGGTTGATGCCGACGTAGCTGAGCGACGGGTAGGCGACGACCGCCTGGAGCACCTGCGTCTTCGCGGGATCGACGTCGATCGTGTAGGTGCGGGAGTCGGGGACGCCGCCGACGGTGACGATGGACGCAGGGAACTGCCAGTAGTCGACGCTCAGCGTGCGGTAGGGCGTCGAGGCGAGGACCTTGGCGTCGGTCCGCTGCTGCAACGTGGCGAGGGTCCGCGCCGAGAAGCTCTTGCTCCGCACCAGGGCGATCGCCGCCGGCATGTCGATGTAGCCGTAGCCGGTGTAGAAGAACGGCGAGTTGCCGCGGACCTGGCGGGCGGTCACCTGCAGCACCTGCGCGACCTGGTCGGGGGTCAGCGACGGGCGCGCCTGCAGCAGCAGCGCGGCCGCACCGGCCACGTGCGGGGTAGCCATGCTGGTGCCCGAGGCCGTGGCCTCGTCGCTGCCCGGCGACTCGGTCACGATCGTGCCGGTGGGGGTGCCGGTCGAGACGATGTCGGTGCCCGGCGCGGTGACGTCGGGGTGGTAGAGGCCGATCCGGGTGCCGGTGAAGTGCTGGTGCACCTCGGTGCCCTGCAACGGCTGCGCCTGCGAGTCGTCGTTGGCGACGCCACCGGAGGAGAAGTCGGAGCGGGTGAGCGCGTAGGTGCCCGAGGCGACCCCGATCACCCACGGCGCGACCGAGTAAGGGTTCTGCGTCATGGGCTCGGTGTCGTTGCCGGCCGCGAAGACGACGGTCAGGCCGGCGTCGTGCAGCTTCTTGCTCGCGATGTTGATCGGGTCGTTGGGGTCGAACAGCCGGAAGCTCGAGCCCCAGGAGTTGCTGACGACCCGGATGTTCCAGGCCTTGTGGTGGGTCAGGATGTCGTCGAAGGCGCCGACGACCGCGGTGATGAACACCGCCTCGCCGGTCGAGTAGCCGAGCAGGTTGGCGCCGGGGGCGACGCCCACGAGCTTCGGGTCACCGGTGCCGTCGGCGGCGGCGATGCCGGCGCAGTGGGTGCCGTGACCCGACGCCGAGTCGCTGTTGTCGTAGGGGCCCTGGTCGACCGGGATGATCCACGGCCCGCCGAGCGAGCCGGCCGGCTGCTGGGCGTACTCCTCATCGATGATCTTGACGTTGTGGGTGACGCGGTTCTTCAGCGCCGACTGGGTGGCGTCGATGCCGGAGTCGACGATCGCGATGCCGACGCCCTTGCCGGTGATGCCCATCTTCTGCACCTTGTCGGCGCCGATCGTGGCGTTGGAGTCGGTCGACTCCCAGTGCAGCTGCTCGTCGGGGTAGACGTCGTTGGCCAGCCCGTGCGACACCAGGGTGCGTAGCTGCGCGGTCGTGCCGAGCACATAGGCCAGTGGCAGGTTGCGGGTCGGCTGCACCTTCACGCCGAGCGCCCGGATCGCGGTGAGCACGCCGCTCGTCGGCTTCCCGTCGAACGTCGCGATGCCCGACAGGACGTTGCCGATGTGGCGGGCCTGCCCGAGCCGGGCCAGTCCGGGATGGACGCCCTGCAGCGCGGTGTCGGCGATCGTCGGGCGGGCGGTGGGTTGGTTCAGCGATGCGGCGAGCGCGGGCAGCCCGCCCGCGATCAGGGCACCGGCGACGACGGCGGAGACGAGGGTGCGACGCGACATGCGCGGGTACTTCGCCGCACCCGCGCTCCACTCCTGCCGCCGAACGGGCGGCTCGTGTGACTCAGGTGGCGGACGGTGCGTCGTCGGGTCGCTGCGGGGTCGCGCTGGGTGTGTCGGCGACCGGACCCAGGTGGCGCACCTGCGCCGCGGGCTGGGCGGAGCGGCGGCTCAGCGCGCCGGCGGCCGCACCTGCGGCGGCACCGGCGGCGAGGAAGCCGAGCGCGAACGGCCACCGGCGCGGCCGGCTCGTGGTGACCTCGCCGCGCAGGGCTGCCAGTGCCGCGTCGCCGCGGCGGACGATCTCGGCCCGCACCGGCGCGGACGCCTCGACCGCTTGGTCGACCGCCGCGGCGATCGCCGGTGCGACGGTGTTGACCAGGTGGTGGCGGGCGTAGTCGACGGAGGGGCCGACGCGGTCCTTCGCCTCGGCGAGCGCGGGTCCGACGACCGGGGTCACCCGGTCGACGACGGGAGCGATGCGCCCGCGGGCCTCTTCGACGTAGGGCGACACCGCTTGCACGCCACGGTCGAGGTAGGGCGCGACGGCAGCGCGGGCCGTCTTCACGTGCGGCTCCATCGCGGTGACGGCCTGGGTGACGTGCGGTGACACGGCGGCCCAGGCAGCCTCGACCCGGTCCGGCACCGTTTCGGCGAACTCGCGGGCGGTCTCGAAGCCGGCGGTGAGCTGCTTCTCCCAGTCCGGTGGCAGCTCGATCGTGCGCGACGGGTGGGACACAGCGAACCTCCAGCAGGGTGGTCGTGCGGCGATGCAGCGGAGCTGCGCACGGCGCCGCGGAGCGGACCCGGCGACCCGGGCCTTCCCCCTCGTGTGCCATGCAACCACGGCCTCCCGTCGTGCGGTAGACCCCCGGGCACCCGTGCAACGATGGGAGACCCGTCCACCCCAGCTGCAACGTACGAAGGGCGCGCCGTGGCCGACACGACAGCACAAGACCTTCCCGGCGAGCTGCACGCCACCTTGCACACCAGCGAGGGCGACATCCGCGTGCAGCTGTTGCCGTTCCACGCACCGACGACCGTGCGCAACTTCGTCGAGCTCGCGGAGGGCGGTCGCGAGTGGACCGACCCCCGCACCCGGCAGCAGACCACCGCGCCGCTGTACGACGGCACGATCTTCCACCGAGTGATCTCCGGATTCATGATCCAGGGCGGCGACCCGCTGGGCACCGGCACCGGAGGTCCCGGCTACCGGTTCAAGGACGAGATTCATCCCGAGCTCGCGTTCACCAAGCCCTACCTGCTTGCGATGGCAAACGCCGGCCCCGGCACCAACGGCTCGCAGTTCTTCATCACGGTTGCGCCCACCGAGTGGCTGACCGGCAAGCACACGATCTTCGGTGAGGTCGCCGACCAGGACAGCCGGGCCGTCGTCGACCGCATCGCCACCACCTCGACCGGTCCGGGCGACCGGCCGCGCACCGACGTCGTCATCACCTCGATCGACGTCGAGCGCGGGCAGGCCTAGCGCGGCCGGCCGGTGACCGGCTCGGAGGGACGGGCCGCGCAAGGCACCGTCCCGGTCTGCTACCGGCACCCGCAGCGCGAGACCTACATCACCTGCACGCGCTGCGACCGGCCGATCTGCCCGGACTGCATGCGCGACGCGGCGGTCGGCTACCAGTGCCCGGAGTGTGTGGCGGCGGGGCAGCGCGGCCAGCGCCAGCCCCGGACCCGCTACGGCGCGCCGATCTCGGCGGCGGCCAGCGCTGTCACGCTGACGATCATCGGGCTCAACGTGCTGGCGTTCCTGGTCGAGATCACCGGCAACCAGGCGTCGATCGAGCGTCACTTCGCGCTGTACGAGTACG
The DNA here is from genome assembly GCA_035690485.1 of Mycobacteriales bacterium. NCBI lineage: Bacteria > Bacillati > Actinomycetota > Actinomycetes > Mycobacteriales > Mycobacteriales bacterium. Next base: position 16,710 of record DASSKL010000006.1, read on the forward strand.
TCGTACTCCCCGACGGCTCCTTGGGCGGAGTCGCCCGTGGCGAGTACTACCGGCTCGTCACCTCGATGTTCCTGCACGTCGGCTGGCTGCACATCGCGCTGAACATGTACCTGCTGTGGCTGCTCGGCTTCCAGCTCGAGTCGCTGCTCGGCCGGTGGCGCTTCATCGCGCTGTATCTCGTTGGCGGGCTCGGGGGCTCGGCGCTCTCCTACCTCACCGGTCAGGGCGGAGAGGGCGCGTCCGGCGCGATCTTCGCGCTGTTCGCGGCCTACTACATCTTCATGCGCCAGCAAGGGCGTGACACGACGCAGATCCTGCTGCTGATCGGCATCAACCTGGTGCTGTCGTTCACCATCCCCGGCATCGGCTACTGGGCGCACCTCGGCGGGCTCGCGGCGGGCGGCGTCATCGCCGTCGGCTACGCCTACGCGCCCGCTCGGCTGGCACGCAGCTCGCCTCTGCGTCCGGTCGCTCAGCTCTCCGGCGTCGTGCTCACCGCGGTTGCCGTCGTGGTGGTCGTCGCGCTGCACACCGCTGCCCTGCAGCCCTGACCGTGGTGGCGCTGGACAGCTGTCAACCCTCCGTTTCCGAATCGGGTTCGGCCGCCGTACAGTGAAGTCATCCGAGGATCTGACATGAGCCTCAACTTCTCCGAGTGAAGGAGCCCGCCATGCGCGACGCGGTCATCGTCGACGCCGTGCGCTCGCCGGTCGGCAAGCGCAACGGCGACCTCAAGGACGTGCACCCGGTCGACCTGTCCGCCTTGGTCCTGAAGGCCCTCGTCGAGCGCACCGGCGTCGACCCGGCACTGATCGAGGACGTCGTCTGGGGCTGCGTCAGCCAGGTCGGCGAGCAGGCCGGCAACGTCGGCCGGAGCGCGGCGCTGGCCGCGGGCTTCCCGGAGGACGTCGTCGGCACCACCGTCGACCGGCAGTGCGGCTCCAGCCAGCAGGCCGCGCACTTCGCCGCCGCCGGCGTCATCGCGGGGCAGTACGACGTGGTGGTCGCGGGGGGCGTCGAGGTCATGACCCGCGTGCCGATGGGCTCGTCGTTCAGCCAGGGGCCGGGCATCCCGTTCGGGCCGATGATGATGGCCCGCTACGACAACAAGCTGGTGCCGCAGGGGCTGTCCGCCGAGATCATCGCGCAGCGCTGGGGCGTCACCCGTGAGGACATCGACCGCATCAGCGTGTTGTCGCACGAGCGTGCTGCGGCGGCCATCGACGAGGGCCGCTTCAAGAACCAGATCGCCCCGATCGACGTGCCCGCCGAGGGCGGCGGCACCCGCACGGTCGACACCGATGGCGGCATCCGCCGGGGGACCTCGATGGAGACGCTGGCGAAGCTGAAGCCCGCCTTCAAGGAGGACGGCATCGTCACCGCGGGCAACTCCTCGCAGATCTCCGACGGTTCCGGCGCGATGCTGATCATGACCAGCGAGAAGGCCAAGCAGCTCGGCCTCACCCCGATGGCGCGCTTCCACTCCTTCGCGCTCGCCGGCGTGGACCCGATCACCATGCTGACCGGCCCGATCCCCGCGACCCGCAAGGTCCTGGAGCGCTCGGGTCTCAAGCTCGACGAGATCGGTGCCTTCGAGGTCAACGAGGCGTTCGCCACGGTGATCGCCGCGTGGGAGAAGGAGATCGGCGCCGACTACGACAAGGTCAACCCGGTCGGCGGGGCCATCGCGATCGGCCACCCGCTCGGCGGCTCCGGTGCGATCCTGATGACCAAGCTCGTGCACCACATGGTCGACAACGGCCTGAAGTACGGCCTGCAGACCATGTGCGAGGGCGGCGGCATGGCCAACGCCACGATTCTGGAGCTGCTGCCGCAGTAGTCCCGACCAGACGCGACGAGGCCCCGACCGGCAGCCGGTCGGGGCCTTCGCGTTCTCCACACTGGGGACAAGCGCTGTGGGTAAACCACACCCGTGTGATTAGCCGGTCAGCGCCACTGCGTCGAGATGCCGAAGCCGACGACGATGAAGCCGAAGCCGATGAGCAGGCTCCAGTTGCCGATCGTGCCGAACACCGGGGCGTTGGTGCCGGTGATGTAGTAGGCGACCAGCCAGGCGATGCCGATCAGGAAGCACGCCACCATCAGCGGCGCCACCCACGGGGGGCTGGGCTGCTTCTTCTTGGAACGGGTCGGCGGCGGCGTGTAGGCCGCCTTCTTGCGCACCCGGGACTTCGGCAACGGATCCTCCGGCGAGCGGGACACACGGATGGGGTTCGGTGACCTAGCGTAGACACCAGCGCAGCACCGGAGGTAAGCAATCACCGGCACCACGTCTACCAGCGCGCCGCCCGCTCGCCCAGCCCGGCGGTGGACGGCGCTGGTCCCGCTCGTTGCGCTGCTGGCCGGCCTGCTGATCGCGGCGAGCGCCACCACCGCCAAGGGGACCGACCTGCGGTCCGGCCGCTCGCTGAAGCTCTCGCAGCTGGTCGAGCAGAAGCAGCGCGAGACACTCGAGCTCACCCACCAGGAGTCCGCGCTGCGCGACGAGGTCAGCAGCATCACCGCCCAGGCCGCGGGCGGCACTACGCCGGCGCAGCGGGCCGGCGCCGAGCGGCTGGCCCAAGAGGCAGGGCTGACCGCGGTCAGCGGTTCGGCCGTGCGGGTCACGCTCGACGACGCACCGCACCCCGACTCCGGCCGCACGTTGCCCGGCGACCCGAACCCCGACCTCTTGGTCGTGCACCAGCAGGACGTGCAGGCGGTGGTCAACGCGCTGTGGGCGGGCGGGGCCCGGGCCATGCAGATCATGGACCAGCGGGTGATTGCGACCTCCGCCGTACGCTGCGTCGGCAACACGCTGCTGCTGCACGGCGTCGTCTACTCCCCGCCCTACGTCATCACGGCCGTCGGCGACCCCACGGCGCTGCGCCACGCCCTCGACGCCTCGCCCGACGTGCAGATCTACAAGCAGTACGTCAGCGCCTACCAGCTCGGCTACGACCTCAAGGTCGAGCGCAAGATCAAGCTGCCGGCCTACACCGGTCCGCTCGAGCTGCAGTATGCCCAAGCGGTGACCGGGTGAGCCGAGCCGACACCGCGCGGGCGGCCGCCCGCGGTCTCGGTGAGTTCCTGCTCACCGCCGGGTTCGTCATCCTGCTCTTCGTCGCCTACGAGCTGTGGTTCACCGGCTTCTACACCGCGCAGCAGCAGCACGACCTGCGCAACCAGCTCCAGCACGAGTGGGCGCTGCCGGTGCCGCGCAGCGGGCCAGGCATCCAGGAAGTCGCGCTCGGCCAGGGCGTCGCCATCCTGCGCATCCCGCGCCTCGGCAGCGACTACGTGAAGGTCGTCGTCGAGGGCGTCAACCACGACGACCTCAAGAAGGGTCCGGGCCATTACCCGGGTACGGCGATGCCCGGGCAGATCGGCAACTTCGTGGTGTCGGGACACCGCACGACCTACGGCGCGCCGTTCAACCGGCTCGACGAGCTGCAGGTCAACGACGCGATCGTGGTCGAGACGCGGACGATGTGGTTCACCTACCACGTGACCTCGAAGGAGGTCGTGCTGCCGACCGACATCGACGTCATCGCACCGGTGCCCGACCACCCGGGGCAGAAGCCGACCAAGGCCTACCTGACGTTCACCACCTGCCATCCCAAGTACTCCGCCAGCCACCGGCTGATCGTGCACGGCATCCTCGTCGACGCGAAGCCGAAGGTCGACGGCCTCCCCGTGGCGCTGGGGGGCTGACCGGTGTACCCGTGGATCTGGCGCAAGCTGCCCGGTGGGCTGCCGGGCAAGCTGCTGGGCTCTCTGGCGCTGCTGATCGGGGTGCTGGCGCTGTTGTTCTTCGTCGTCTTCCCGTGGGTGGAGCCGCGGCTGCCCTACAACGACGTCAACGTCGACCAGGGACCGGTGGCGACCGTCACCCCGACGGCCACGCCGTCGTTGACACCTACGGTCGCCCCCTCCGCCTCGGCCACGCTGCCCGGCGGCTGAGCGCCACGCGCGTGTCAGAATCGCGCACCCCCGTACGTCCCTTTTCGCATCGTTTGATGGAGGCGCAGCCGTGCCGGCACGTCCGCGCAAGACGACCGCCGGCGGGTCGCCCGGCAGCTATGCCGCCAGGCCTTGGCTGGCCGCCTACCCCGACGGCGTGCCGCGGGAGCTGGAGGTCCCCGCCGTCCCCCTCACCCGGCTGCTCGACGACGCCGCGGTGGCGTTCCCGGGCCAGTCGGCGATCTCCTTTCTCGGCACCCGCATCAGCTACCGCGAGCTGAAGGATGCGGTCGACCGGTTCGCCGGCGCGCTCAGCCGGCTCGGCGTCGGCAAGGGCGACCGGGTCGCGCTGGTGCTGCCGAACTGCCCGCAGAACGTCATCGCGTTCTTCGCGGTCCTGCGCGTCGGGGGCATCGTCGTGCAGACCAACCCGCTGTCGACCGAGACCGAGCTGCGCGCGCAGTTGGCGGACTGCAGCGCGAAGGTCGTCATCTGCCTCGACCAGACCTACCCGACGGTGGCCGCGGTCCGTGACGACACCGGCGTCGAGAAGGTCGTCGTCACCTCGCTGGCCGACTACCTGCCGACCCTGCGGCGCAACCTGCTGCGGCTGCCGCTTCCGTCCGCCCGGGCCCGCCGCCGGCAGCTGACCGCGGACCTGCCGCGCGCCGCCGCGGTCGAGCACTTCGTGGCCCTGCTGCGCTCCTCGGCGCCGGTGCCGCAGGCCGAGCTCGACCCGGCCCGCGACTGCGCGGTGCTGCAGTGGACCGGCGGTACGACGGGCCGGGCCAAGGGCGCCATGCTCAGCCACACCAACCTGGTCGCCAACGCCCACCAGGTGCGGGCGTGGCTGCCGGAGGCCACCCCCGGTCACGAGGTGACGCTCGCGGTGCTGCCGCTGTTCCACGCCTACGGCCTGACCTTGTGCCTGACCAGCACGATGCTGCTCGCGGGGACCCTCGTGCTGCTGCCCCGCTTCGACCTCGACCAGGTGTTCGCGGCGGTCGACGAGTACCGGCCGACTCTGCTCCCCGGCGTACCGCCGATCTACAAGGCGATGGTCGACTCGCCCAAGCTGCGCCGCCACGACCTGCGCTCGATCCGGGCCTGCCTGTCGGGTGCGATGCGGTTGCCGCTCGACACGCAGGAGGCGTTCGAGCGGGTGACCGGCGGGCGGCTGGTCGAGGGCTACGGGATGACCGAGGCGTCACCGGCGACGCACGCCAACCCGGTGCACGGGCAGCGGAAGCCCGGCTCCATCGGCGTGCCACTGCCGGGCACCGACTGCAAGGTCGTCGCCGCCGACGACCCCGGCCACGGGGCGGTGCCGGTCGGTGAGCCCGGCGAGCTCGCGGTCAAGGGGCCGCAGGTGTTCCTCGGCTACTGGGGCAACAGCGTGCCCGCCGAGCAGGTGTTCACCTCCGACGGCTACCTGCTCACCGGCGACATCGCGGTCATGGACGGCGACGGCTACTTCCGGATCGTCGACCGCAAGAAGGAGCTGATCATTGCCGGCGGCTTCAACGTCTACCCGAGCGAGGTCGAGGAGGTCATCACGCAGGTCGCCGGCGTGCGCGAGGCGGTGGTCGTCGGTGTGCCCGACCGCTACCGCGGCGAGACCGTGAAGGCCTACGTCGTGCCGGAGCCGGGGGCCACGGTCGACGCCACCGTCGTGCGCGACCACTGCGCCGAGGTGCTCACCGCCTACAAGGTGCCGAAGCTCGTCGAGATCCGCGCCGACCTGCCGCACAACGCGGTCGGCAAGCCGCTGCGCCGGTTGCTCGCGGAGGAGGCGGCGAGCCAGTCGGGGTCGGCTGCTCCGGCGGCTGTACCGGTCACGGCGGCGGCGAAGAAGGCGGCCTCGGCAACGTCGCCCGCGAAGCGTCCGAGCAAGAAGGCGGCCTCCCCGCGCAAAGCCGTGGCGGCAGCGGGCGACGTGCCCGACACTGGAAGGGCCAGCACCGCGGCGCGCAAGCGGGCACCGAAGAAGGCCCCGGCCACGCCCGTCGCGAAGAAGGCCGCACCGAGGAAGAAGCCGCAGGACGAGACGAGCTGACATGGCACCCGCACGGATCCTTGTGATCGACAACTACGACAGCTTCGTCTTCAACCTGGTGCACTACCTGGGCCAGCTCGGCGCGGACTGCGTCGTACGCCGCAACGACGAGATCACGGTCGACGAGGCGTTGGACCTCGGTGTCGACGGCATCCTGCTCAGCCCCGGGCCCGGCATCCCGGAGGACGCCGGCATCTGCGTGGACCTGGTCCGTGCCGCCGCCGGCCGGACTCCGGTGCTGGGCGTCTGCCTGGGGCATCAGGCGATCGGCGTCGCCTACGGCGCCACCGTCGACCGCGCCGAGCAGCTGCTGCACGGGAAGACCAGCCAGGTCGAGCACGACGGTGCCGGCGTGCTGCGGGGGCTGCCGAGACCGTTCACGGCCACCCGCTACCACTCCCTCGCCGTCCGCCGCGACTCCGTGCCGGACGAGCTCGACGTCACCGGCTGGACCGCCGACGGCGTCGTGATGGCGTTGCGCCACGGCGACCTGGCCGTCGAGGGCGTGCAGTTCCATCCCGAGTCGGTGCTCACCCAGGCCGGCCACCGGCTGCTGGCGAACTGGCTCGCGGTCTGCGGCCACCCGGTCGCCGACGACCGCGCGGACATGCTCGTCGAGCAGGTCGAGGTGCGGCGTCGCGCAGCAGTCGCGACCCGCTGACCCCTACGGGAACAGCGAGCTCGTCGCCGTGGGTGTCGGCGTCTCGCTCGGTGTCGGCGTCTCGCTCGGTGTCGGTGTGGGCGTCGGTGTCGGCTGCTGGTTGACCGTGATCGTGATCGTGCTGCCCTGACGGGCGAACTGGCCGCCGCCGGGGTCCTGCGCCACGACGACGTTGACCGGCTTGGTCGGGTCCTGGGTCGTGACCTGGGCGACCTCGAAGCCGGCCTGGCGCAGCTGGGTCGCCGCCGAGTCGGGATCGAGGTTGACGACGTTGGGCACCTGCACGCGGCCGGTCGAGACGATGAGGGTCACTCCGGTGCCGGCCGGGACGCGGGCACCGGGCTGCGGATCGCTGCCCAGCACCTGGCCCGGCGGTGCCGGGTCGTCCTGCTCCTTGACGTTGCCGACCTTCAGCTTGGCGCCCTGCAGCGCGGTCGTCGCGTCGTCCCGGCTGAGCCCGACCAGGGGCGGCACCGTCACGATCTCGAGGCCCTTGGACACCGTGAGGTGCACGTTGTCGCCCTTGCCGAGCAGGATCCCGGGCAACGGGCTTTGGTTGATGACCGTGTTGGCGGGAGCCGGGTCGAAGACGTAGTCGGGCTTGTCGACCGACAGGCCGCGCTGGGCCAGGAACTGCTCGGCCTGCGCGAGCGTCTTGCCGGTCACGTCAGGGGTGTTGATGTCGCTGGCGCCGCGCCCCGACACGGCGGCGCGGGCGATCAGCGCGGCGACGATGAAGACCGCGAGCGTCGCGACGCCCAGCAACGTGTAGGCCGCGACCCGCTTGCCCCGCCGCTCCTCGGGCCTGCGCAGCAGCACGGTGGTCGCCGGCGGCGCGGCCACGACGGTCGGGTCCTCGGGCGCGACCGGTCGTGCCTGCACGGGGCGCCCGGCCAGCGCGCGACCGATGTCGGCGCGCATGTCCTCGGCGGTCTGGTAGCGGTTGGCGGGGTTCTTCGCCATCGCCTTGAGGACGATGGCGTCGAGCTCCGGTGAGAGCTCGGGTTCGAGGACGCTGGGTGGGACCGGTTCCTCGCGGACATGCTGGTAGGCCACCGCGACCGGCGACTCGCCGGTGAACGGCGGCGTGCCGGTGAGCAGTTCGTAGAGCAGGCAGCCGGTGCTGTAGACGTCGCTGCGCGCGTCGACGTGGTCGCCGCGGGCCTGCTCGGGCGAGAGGTACTGCGCGGTGCCGATCACGGCGGCGGTCTGGGTCATCGTCGCGGACGACGCGGTCACGGCGCGGGCGATGCCGAAGTCCATGACTTTGATCTCGCCGCCGCGGGTGACCATGACGTTGCCCGGCTTGACGTCGCGGTGCACGATGCCGTGCCGGTGGCTGTAGTCGAGCGCCTGCAGCACGTCGGCGGTGATCTCGAGGGCCCGCTGCGGCACGAGGCGGCCTTCGGCGTTGATGACGTCGCGCAGCGTCTGGCCCTGGACGTACTCCATGACGATGTAGGGCGTGCGCTCGTCGGCACCGCCGTCGTCACCGGTGTCGTAGACCGCGACGATCGCCGGGTGGCTCAGTGATGCGGCGGCCTGTGCCTCGCGCCGGAAGCGGGCGTGGAACGCCGGGTCGCGCGAGAGGTTGGTGCGCAGGAACTTCACGGCGACGTCGCGGCCGAGCCGGGTGTCGTAGCCGCGGTGCACCTCGGCCATGCCGCCCTCGCCGATGAGATCACCGACGTCGTAGCGGCCGCCCAGCTGCTGGGTGTCAGTCATGGCCCTTCTTCGGTCCGCTTCCGTGACCGTTGTCGTGCCCGGCACCGTTACGAGCCGGTGCGGGCGGCGGCGCGGTGGCCACGGTGAGCGTGACCAGGGTGCGCTCCCGCACCTGCCCTGCCGGAGCCACGTCGAGCACGCTACCCGCTGGTGCGGCCGATGGCTGTGGTTGCTCGGCGACCTGCAGGCCGAGCCGCGTCAGGGCTGCCTTCACCTGGTCGGCCGGCTTCCCGACGTAGGCCGTCTTGTCGACGGTGACGAGCAGCGGTCCGGAGGCGAGCACGAGCGTCACCGTGCTGCCCTTGTCGACTGTGGTGTGCGGGGCCGGCTGTTGCCAGATCACGACCCCGGCCGGGTGGCCCGCGTCGTGCTGGGTCTTGGTGGTGACGTGCATGCCTGCGGCGGTCAGCGCGGAGCGGGCCTTGGCGACGGGGATGTTGGTGACGTCGGGGAGTTCTGCGCGCGCCGGGGTGAGCAGCCACAGCAGCAGACCGCCGATCAGCACGACCACCGCGCCGGCGGCGATCATCCGGTTGCGCACCCGGCGCTGCCCGGGTGCGTGCCGTGGTTCGGGTGGTGCTGGTGCTGGTGCGGGTGCGGGCGTGGTCTGCGTGGTGGCGGGTGCGGCGCGGCGTACGACGGTCGTGGCAGTGCCGGACGGGTCGCTGGCGAGCGCCATCGCGGTGCGGCCGAACTCGCCGGCGCTGGCAGGTCGCGCCGCCGGGTCCTTGTGCATCGCGTGCGCCACCAGGTCGCGGACCGGACCCGGCACGTCGTCGGGCAGCGGCGGGGGTTCGGTGCGGACGTGCGCGAGCGCGACGCTCACCGGGGCCTCCCCTGCGAACGGCCTGCGCCCGGCAAGCGCCTCGTAGGTGACCACGCCGAGCGCGTAGATGTCGCTGGCAGGGGTGGCGCTGCGCCCCTCGGCCTGCTCGGGCGAGAGGTAGTGAGCCGTGCCGATCACGTCGCCGGTGCGGGTCAGGCCGCCGGCGCCCTGGGCCCGGGCGATGCCGAAGTCTGTGACCTTCACCAGCCCGTCGCGGCGGACCATGAGGTTGCCGGGCTTCACGTCACGGTGCACGATGCCGGCGTCGTGCGCGGCCTGCAGCGCGAACGCCGCCTGCCCGACGATGTCGAGCGCCTGGCTCGCGCCGAGCGCCCCGCCGGCTCGGCTCAGCAGCGACGACAGCGTCTCGCCGTCGACGTACTCCATGACGAGGTACGGCGTGCCGCCCGGCTCGTCGTCGCCCGGCTGTTCGCCGTAGTCGTAGACGCTCGCGATGCCGGGATGGGTGAGGCTTGCCGCATGCCGGGCCTCTTCCCGGAACCGCCCGATGAAGTCGGCGTCGTCGGCGTGCTCGCGGCGCAGCAGCTTGACGGCGACCGTGCGCTCGAGCACCTCGTCACGGGCCCGCCACACCTCGCCCATGCCGCCGCCGGCGATCCGCTCCTCCAGGACGTAGCGGCCGGCCAGCCGGGTGCCCACCGCTGCGGTCATGGGTTCAGCACCGCCGCCATGACGGCGCGGGCGATCGGGGCGGCGACCGTGCCGCCGGTCTGGCCGGCGTCGGGCAGCACGACCGCGACCGCGACTTTCGGGTCGTTCGCCGGCGCGAAGCAGATGAACCACGCGTCCTCGGGCCGGTTGGCGCCGTGCTGGGCCGTGCCGGTCTTGCCCGCGACCGAGATGCCCGGCAGCTGCGCCGCGGTGCCGGTGCCGCTCGCGACCACGCCCTGCATCAGCTGGGTCAACGTCGCGGCCACCTGCGGGCTGATCGCGCGGCCGAGCGCCTGCGGGCTCGCTGCCTCGATCGTCGACAGATCCGGCGCCTTCACCTCCTGCACGAGGTAGGGCTTCATGACCACGCCGCCGTTGGCGACGCCGGCGGCGATCATTGCTGCCTGCAGAGGCGTGATCCGTACGTCGAACTGCCCGATCGCCGACAGCGCGGTCTGCGGCTTGTTGGGGTGGTCGGGGAAATGGCTCGCCGCGACCGGCAGCGGGATCGTGAAGCTCTGCCCGAACCCGAAGCCTTGCGCGACCTTGCGGATGACGTCGTCACCGAGGGCCACACCGAGCTCGGCGTACGCCGTGTTGCAGGAGATCCGCAGCGCGTCGGCCAGGGTGATCTGCCCGCCGCTGCCGCAGGTCTCGCCGGCGAAGTTGTGCAGGTAGGTGTTGGTCAGCGGCAGCCGGTAGGCGTCCGGCGCGGGCAGCACGGTGCCCGGGTTGTAGCGGCCGGTGGTGAGGGCCGCCGCGGTGGTGACGACTTTGAACACCGAGCCCGGCGGATAGGTCTCGGCGATGGCGCGGTTGAGCAGCGGCTCGCGCGGGTCCTTGTTCAGCTGCTCCCAGTAGGCCTTGATCGCGGTGAGGTCGTGCGAGCTGAGCTTCGTCGGGTCGTACGACGGCGAGCTGGCCAGGGCCAGCACCGCACCGGTCTTCGGGTCGAGGGCGACGACCGCGCCGGTGCGGTTGCCGAGCGCCTTCCAGGCGGCGTCCTGGGCCTTGCGGTTGAGGGTCAGCACGACCGTGCCGCCCTTGGTCGTGCGGCCGGTGAACAGGTCGCTGAGCCGCTGGGTGAACAGCCGGTCGTCGGTGCCCGCGAGCACCTTGTTCTCGGTGCGCTCGATGCCGGTGGCGCCGAGCACGATCGAGTAGTAGCCGGTGACCGGCGCGTACTCCGGCCCGCCGGGGTAGACGCGCAGGTACTTCAGGTGGTCGTTGGGTGTCTTCGTCGAGGAGGCGACCGCCTGGTCGCCGGCGACGATCGGCCCGCGGGCGTGGTCGTACTCCTTCTCCAGGACGCGGCTGTTGTACTTGTTGGCCTGTAGCGACCCGGCCTCGCCGACCTGCACGACGTTGGCGTTGATGAGCAGTGCCGCGAACAGCACGAGGATCGCGATCGCGACGCGGCGCAGGGGGACGTTCACCGGCGGAACACCTCCGTCGGGGCGGCCGCGAGCACCTCACCGGCCGGGGCGGCGGGCGGCGGCGGCTGCACCGGCCGGCGGGCGGCGTCGCTGACGCGCAGCAGCAGCGCGACGATGATCCAGCTGCTGACGAGGCTGGACCCGCCGTAGGAGAGGAACGGCAGCGTCAGGCCGGTCAGCGGGATCAGCCGCATGACGCCGCCGACCTGCACGAAGACCTGCAGCGCCACGGCGAACGCCAACCCGATCGCGAGCAGCTTGCCGAAGCCGTCGCGCACCGACAGCGCCGCGCGCACGCCACGCTCGACGAACAGCAGGTAGAGCACGAGGATCGCCGTCAGCCCGATCAGGCCCAGCTCCTCGCCGAACGCCGAGGCGATGAAGTCGGTGCTGGCGAACGGCACGAGGTCGGGCCGGCCCTGACCGAGCCCGGTGCCGAAGATGCCGCCGTTGGCGAACCCGAACAGCCCCTGCACCAGCTGGTAGCCGTTGCCGGTCGGGTCGGCGAACGGGTGCAGCCAGATGTCGACCCGCTCCTGCACGTGGGAGACCACGACGGATGCCAGCAGCGCGCCGACGCAGAACAGGCCCAGCCCGATCAGCAGCCAGGACGCGCGTTGGGTGGCCACGTAGAGCATGACGAGGAAGAAGCCGAAGAACAGCAGTGCGGTGCCGAGGTCGCTCTCCCGAATCAGGATCGCGAGGGTGGCTCCCCACGCGAGCAGCACCGGACCCATGTCGCGGGCGCGCGGCAGCTCGAGCCCGGCGAAGCGGCGGCCGGCGAGCGACAGGAGCTCGCGCTTGCCCACCAGGTAGGCCGCGAAGAACACCACCAGGACGATCTTCGCGATCTCTCCCGGCTGGAACGACAGCGGGCCGAGGTGGATCCAGATGCGCGCGCCGTTGACCTCCGACAGCGAGGCCGGCAGCAGCGCGGGCAGCAGCAGCAGCACGAGGCCGAGCGCCATGGCCGTGTAGGTGTAGCGCGCGAGGGTGCGGTGGTCGCGGATGACGACCAGCGTGACGACGAACAGCGTGATGCCGATCGCCGTCCACGCTAGCTGGAGCCCGGCGTTGCCTGGCGGCACGACGCTGCTCAGTCGCTGCGCCTTGTTGGCGGTCGCGAGGTCGATCCGGTGGATCATCACCAGGCCGAGCCCGTTGAGCAGCGCGGCGATGGGCAGCAGCAGGGGTTCGGCGTAGGGCGCCACCCGCCGGACCGTGAGGTGCGCGACGAGGAAGAGCGCGCCGAGCCCCGCGCCGTACCAGACGACGCCGGACGGCACGTTGCCGTCGGCGCCGAGGCCGACCGAGATGTAGGCGAGCACGGTGACGGCCACCGCGAAGACCACCATCGTGAACTCGACCCCCCGCCGAGCCGTCACTTGAGCCCCTCGCACGCCGGGGGCGGTGGCGGGGTCGGGATCAGCGGGCTCGGGCTCGGGGTGGCGCTGGGCGTCGGACGCGGCGCGGGGCTGCGGCCGGCGGTCGGTCGCGGCGTGGCGGTGGGGGTGGGGATGGGGCTGGCCGATGGCGACGGGGTCGGTGAGGGGCAGGTCTCCTCGAGCAGGCGGTGGACGATGCGGCGCGCCTCGCCGAGGGTGCCGGCCGCGATGCCGTCGCGCACCGGCTGCTGCTCGTACTGCGGCAGCGCGGAGACCGGCAGCTGCACCCGCTCGTGCTCCTGCGCCAGCGCGACGCCGGCGATCGACCCGGGTACGCCGTGGAAGATCGCCACGTCGTCCCCGCCGGCGGCATGGTTGCTGTGCGCGGCACCGACGTACCACTGGCCGTTGATCCAGGCGTAGGCCGCGCCGACCCCGGCGACCAGGACGAGCACGACGATCGCACCGCCGAGGAGGGCCCGGGGGGCGCGCCGGCGATGCCGGATCGGCGGCTCGTCCTCGACGCCTTCGGGCGTGGGTCGGGCGGCGCGGGCGCGGGCCGCGGGGCTGTCCTCGATGGCGCCGCTGTGCATCTCCGCCGCCGCGGCGCCGGTGATGACCGGCGCGCTGGATGTGGGCTCTTCGTCGACGAGGTCGGCCACCAGGACCGTGACGTTGTCGGGCCCGCCGCCGCGCAGGGCGAGGGCGACCAGCCTCTCCGCGGCCTCGTCGGGGCTGCCCTCGCCGAGGGTGTCGCGGATGGTCTCGGCGCTGACCACGCCGGACAGCCCGTCGCTGCAGATCAGGTACCGGTCGCCGACGTGCGCCTCGCGCATCGTCAGGTCGGGCTCCACGTCGGCGCGACCGTCGAGTGCGTTGGTGATCAGCGCCCGCTGCGGGTGGACCTCTGCCTCCTCGGCACTGATCCGACCCTCGTCGACGAGCCCCTGCACGAGGGTGTGGTCATGGGTGATCTGGGTGAGCACGCCGTCGCGCAGCAGGTAGGCGCGGGAGTCGCCGACGTGCACGAGCCCGAGCCGGCCCTCCGACCAGAGCAGCGCCGTCAGCGTCGTACCCATGCCGTCGAGCTCGGCGTCGGTGGTCACCAGCTCGCGCAGCGCGTCGTTGGCGTCGTTGACCGCGGCCCGCAGGGCGTCGAGTAGGTCGGGCCCGGGGTTGCGCTCGTCGAGCGCGGACACCGTGTGGATCACGACCGCGCTGGCGACCTCGCCGGCCGCGTGCCCGCCCATCCCGTCGGCGACCGCGAGCAGCCGGGGACCGGCGTAGGCCGAGTCCTCGTTGCCGTCACGCAGCAGCCCGACGTCGGACCGTGCGGCATAGCGCAGCCTCACCGCAGGAACCCTAACGACTCGTGCCTCGACCGGATCAGCGCCGCAGCTCGAACGCCGTCTGCCCCACCCGGATCGGCGTGCCGACCCGTACGGTGACAGGGCCGCTCACGCGCTGGCCGTCGAGGTAGGTGCCGTTGGTCGACTGCAGGTCCTCGAGCACCCACCCGTCGCTGGTCGGTGTCAGGCGCGCGTGGCGTGACGACACGTAGTCGTCGGAGGAGACCACCAGCGTGCAGTCGTCGTTGCGGCCGATGGTCACGGGCGTCTCGCCCAGCGTCAGCGTGGTGCCGGCCAGCGGTCCGGTGGTCACGGCGAGGACGCGAGCGTCGCGGCGGCGGCGAGGGCGTGCCTGGGTCGCCGTCGCCGGGCGCCCACCGGTGTTTGCCGCAGGCCGGCGTGCGGTCTGCCCGCCCGCGGCCCGGGCCGCGCTGCGGGCCCCGAAGACGTCGGAGCGTACGACGACGACGGCGGCGATGACGAAGATCCACAGCAGCGCGAGCACGCCGAAGCGGACGACGAAGACGGCGAGGTCCATGGGCCTTGGTCAGCCCACCGGGTCGCGGTCGAAGACGAGGGTGGTCTCGCCGATGCCGATGCGGTCGCCGGGCAGCAGCTGTCGCATGCCGACCGGGGAGCCGTTGACGAGCGTGCCGTTGGTGGACCCGAGGTCCTCGAGGATCACGCTGTCGTCCTCGATCCGCACGAGCACGTGGCGGCGGGACACGAGTCCGTCGGGCAGCTGCAGGTCGGCCTCCGGGCCCCGTCCGATGACCGTCTCGGGCTTGACCAGGAAGTAGGTCTCCTCGAGCCCGCGGGCCTGCGGGGAGTTGACGTCGTACTTCTCCTCGCCACCGACGATGAGTCGCGGCGCACCGGGGAACGAGCCGCGCGGTGCGCCGGCTGCACCGGTGATCAGGTCGGGGCCGGAGCCGCCGCTTCGCACCAGCACCTCTTTGGCGCTGGGCCCGGCGGAAACGCCGCTGCGGATGCGGAAGACGCCCGTGTCGAGGCTGTCGACGCGCTCGAAACGCACCGTCACCGCGCCGAGGATCGTGTAGGCGTTCTCCGCCGCGTGCTCTCGCACCATCGCGGCGAGCTCGGTGCCCAGCGGGTCGGCGTAGGCGGCGAGCCGGCTGTGGTCGTGCTCACCGAGCTCGACGACGAACTCGTTGGGCACGAGGACCCGGCCCTCGCTGACGATCGCCTTCTTGTCGTCGGTCTCGCGCTGCAGTGCCTGCGCGATCTCGACCGGTTGCACCTCGCCCTTGAAGACCTTGGCGAAGGTGCCCTCGACGAGGTCTTCGAGGCGTCTTTCGAAGCGTTGGAGTACACCCACGAGCGGATCCCTTCCCCGTCGCATCGTGATCGTATCCGCCGCTTCACGCCGGGGAAGGTCACCCGGTGCTGCGTGCTAACTTCGTTGGGTCACTCGGGCGAGTGGCGGAATGGCAGACGCGCACGGTTCAGGTCCGTGTGTCCGTAAGGACGTGGGGGTTCAACTCCCCCCTCGCCCACCCTCCTTCGATCCGGATCGAGCCGTTCGCGGCGCTTGCTGGTTGCTGTCAACGCTGCAGGTGCTGACCTTCCGGAGCCCAGTCGGCGGGGCGGCCGGTCTGGTTTGCGAACTCCACTGATAGGACCGACGGGTGCCGCTGCCACTCGATGGGCTGACCGTCGTCGACCTCACTCAGGTGCTGTCCGGGCCCTACTGCACGATGCTGCTCGCCGACATGGGCGCCGACGTCGTGAAGATCGAGCCGCCCGCCGGTGACGCCACCCGGCAGTGGGGTCCGTTCCTGCGCGAGGACGAGGAGCGGTCCTTTGGCGGC
>DASSKL010000007.1 GCA_035690485.1 Mycobacteriales bacterium
AGCCGCAGTCAGAGCCAGGGGCAGTGCGC
Source organism: Mycobacteriales bacterium (assembly GCA_035690485.1). NCBI lineage: Bacteria > Bacillati > Actinomycetota > Actinomycetes > Mycobacteriales > Mycobacteriales bacterium. Next base: position 30 of record DASSKL010000007.1, read on the forward strand.
CGGTCCTGGCTCCGACAGTGCGAATGCCGACGGCGCCGAGGCCGCCGAGAAGTTGGAGCAGCATGAGGCTGACCAGCCCCATCTGGGACAGCACGAGAACTCGTCCGCCGCCAAACAAGGCGTCTCGGTAGGCGTCGTGCTTCGCTGTGTCGCAGGTCGGTCCGTAGACAGCGGCGAGTGCCTTTTGATCACCGCTGAGAAGGGGAGCCGCGAGCACCATCGCCGCGATCGCGGTGGGTACGTCGTCGGGGTCGCCCAGCGGGTGCGGACGGTCGAGCATCTCGATGCGAGCGAGTTCGTCTCGGGTCAGGAGCTCTCGCGAGAACGACACCTCGTTGATGAGCGGCCTGAGTTTCGAGACCCACGCGGCTCGGTACGCTGGCAGCGGAGTGCCGGTTTCGCGCGCCCACCTGTCCAGGTGCTCCTCGGCTTCGTCGAAAACGTGCTGGGCGGCGAAGAGGTGTAGGAATCCGGTCCTTGCGAGCGTGACCAGGGCTGTGTCATAACCGTTCCGGGCGAGGGCGCGGATCTCGCCACGTAGCCTGTTGGCATCGACTACAACGGGCCTGGCTGGTTGTGCCAGCAGATCGACGCCCGAACGGCTGACGGCGGCATCGCGCAGATACGACTTGATGGCATCGGTCAACAAGTCGTCGAGCGACGGCCGCGGCGGTTCGTGGTCGAGTCGAGTGGCCACAACGAGTACCTCCTAGTCAGCAGCGAGCGTGACAGGAACCACCGACAGAACGCGATGGTCCGTGTACCTGATGGCCGCGCGCCGCCTGGCCCGCTCACAAGTCGCCGGACCGTTCTCGGCTGCCCGGCCCGACGTACGGCGACTCCGTCAGGATGGCTCAAGCCCGAAGTGCCAGCGGTACATCGGAGATCCACTGGTGGTTACCAGCTGCTCGACAAGCCACCCATTCTGGAACTGGAACTGCTCCGCACCCCGGTCCGGGTCCTCGCATGCCGCAGACGGCGGAGACCCGACACAGCTCGTCGTGAGAGCGAAGATCCGGCACAGCAGCAGGAGCGCCTCGGCAAGCAACGTCTCGACCAGGGCCTCAGGTTCGATGCACACGTAGCTTCCGGTCTGGTGTATCCCCCATTTCTCCTTCGGCCGTGCAGACACCCGACGTTGCACTGCTTCCATGAGCCTTGGCACCTCGTCGAATGGGACCGACAGGTGGCGTCTGGAGTGCCTGTGCTGCACCGTGTGCTGTTGCCCGGTGACTCCTCCTCCGTGGATGCAGTTGCGAATCTCAAGGAGCACGCGGAGCACGTCCTGGCCAGGCGAGTGGTCACCGTCGAAGAGAGCGGCGAGCTCAGGCGCACTTCCGCGGAGCCGGTGAAGGAACCCGACCCTCTGCCACTTGGCCTCCCGTCCCTTAGCGACAGGCCGGCAGAGGATGAGGTTGGAGGCGCGGGCAGCAGCATCGAACGCGGCGAGCAGGAAGACAACAAAGCGCTCCAAGGCCTCGGTCTCGTCAAAGGGGCGGCGGTGGCCGCTGCTGAGAGCAACCGCGAGGTCATCACGTGCGAGTAGCGCCTTGAAGAGGCGAGACGACACGGCATCGCCGTGATAGGCGAGGGCGCCATCGGCCGCAAACGACTCCTGGGTCCACAAGGCGCCCCAGTCGCCATGGCCGGGCAGGAGCGCCTCGGTCGCGAGCGACATGTACGACTCCCAGCCCGTACGTTGGTAGGGCGCGACCGGATACTCACGAGCCCTTCGGAGGAGCAGGGCCAGCATCGCAGTGGCCCTCTCCGGTGTCGCGCACAGCACCCCGTCCAGCCATCCGAATCCAACCTTGTTCAGGAGGTACGGCCGCCGTGTGATGAAGAGGTCCGCGGTCACGGATGCCACTCGTCCTGCCAAGCGGGCGGCTCGACGTGCGACGGCCCGTTCGGTCGTTCCTGCCGAGCCGACGCGCTGGCCCCGCGGGCCGCCAGCCGTGTAGTTCTGGAGCTGCCACTCCTCGGGATGAGCCCAGATGGCGCTGACTGTGACCCCACGCCCGGAAGATCGGTTGATGACATGCGTGACCTCAGGGCGGGGGGACCAGCCAGCGCTCTTGCGAGGCACCTCTTGAACGAGTAGCCAGCCAATCGGCGCTCGGAGATCCCCCGGCTCCTCCCGCCATGTGACATCCTCGGGCGGCCCATCGTCTGCGTACCGCCACACTTGCAGACTTCGTGAGCTCAGAACGGTGGAGAGCGCGTACTCACAAGTCTCCGCGACACCGCATTGCGGGCGCCTCGATAGTCCGCGCGCGACGAGGTCGTCAGATGCGCTGCGATGGCCGGTCGCTGCGCTGGCTCCAGAAATAGTTAATGGCACGGTGTCGGTGTCGACGAGAACGTCAAGAATCTCCCCGTAGGGGTCCTCCAAGGCCGTACGAAGCCGACACGCCCGGCCCCGGCTGGGGATTAGAGGAAGCACATCTCCATCGTGTACCTGCCAACCGGCAGTATTGGACTCGCCACACCCGAGAAGCGTGGCCGTATGACCGGACGCCGTACAGCGGAACGGTCGGGCATGCCACCTTTGACGAACGAGACTGAGGGAAGCACCCTTGCCCCTGTCCACGCCGTCGCTAAGCCTACCCACACATAACCAGACCTACAACGTCAGCGGTGGCTCCGCGACTGCGACGAGTGGTCAGGTGCTGCAGTACACCGTCTCCGGCGTCGACACGGACACGGTTCGTATCGTCCTGGCTGACGCTGACCAGGTGACCACGAACCCCGACAACGGTGTCGTGACCTTCAAGGGGACCAACCCTGGTGGTACCGGCAACACGGCCACGCTGGCCAGCACTAACACCGCGACCATCACGGTGGTCAATGGCAACGTAGGGCCGGCGGCGGACAACACTGAGGCCAACGGCTCTGACGGGACTGTCACGTTCAGCGTGAAGACGGCCACCGGGAACTTCGTCCCGGTTGTCTACTCCGAGGCAGACGGCAACCAGAGCCTCTCGCTGAACGCCGACGGGACCCCGAAGGAGTCGTTCGGCGTCGCGCAGGAGACCGACATTGTCGGCGCTGAGCCTGCGACGGGCGCCATCACGGGACCGCAGACGGTATCCACGGTCAACAAGGCTGCCGACTTCTTCGAGACCAACACCGACGCGGTGTCCTACTACTACGACAGCAACGACGTGTTCCAGGTCCGCAATGGCTCCACGGGCGCATACACCACCGTGACCATGGCGCAGTTCGAGAACGCACTGTCTGTGGGCGACACGCTGGATGGCCTGTTCTACAACGACACCCCGTCCGGCCAGTCCACGTTCCAGCTCAGCGACACCTCGCCGGCCGCACCGGCTTCGGTTTCGGCCACTCCGAACACCACCAAGGGTGGCGTCGCCGTGACGTTCCCCGAGTCGGACACTGGATCGGTGGCGTCGTACAACGTTTACCGGGCAACGGCAACGCAGCCGACGATTACTGGTGGGTCAGTGACCTGCCCGGCGACCACCGGCGACGCCTACAGCAAGGTGGGCTCGGTGACCGACGACAACACTGGGCCGTACACGTTCAACGACACCACGGCTCCTGCGACGCCGACCGGTTCGACGACGGGTCCGGAGTACTGCTACTACGTCACCTCGGTGGACCAGGGTGGTGAGGAGAGCGCTCCAAGCACCGCCTCGAACCACACCACGTCCGCTGCGGCTCCGACCGCCAACGGTGCGCCGGAGTTCAAGAGCGGGTCGGTGAGCGCGGCCGCCGACACGACGGTGAAGGTCGTCTACAGCGAGAACGTGGACGCCGGCACGGTGGACAACGGTGACTTCAAGGTGACCTTCACTCCGGCGGGCCAGAGCACCACCTACAGAGGGACGGTGACTGCGCACTCGGTCACTGCTGACACGGTGACGCTCACGGTGGACTGGACCGGGACCGGGGCACCAACCCCGACTACCGGCGACACGTTCATCGTCTACGCCCAGACGGGCACCGACAGCAACACGGTGGGCGACACCGACACGCCGCAGCAGTTCCAGTCGGCGAGCGACGCGGTGCAGCTGGTCGAAGGTCCGTGACGATTCGGTAGCCAACCGATTCTGATCAACTGAACAAGGCAGGAGCCCCGGTCCTCTTCGGAGGCCCGGGGCTTCTGTTTTGCCCGAGCGCAAGCTGGCGCTGCGGCGGCTGCCGGCTCTCGGCTGCTGCACCCTGACCTTCGAACATCACCGAGACTAGGCTCCGGACGGAGTTTCGGTCGGGCTCTCTATGCACGGCAGTTCGAGATTCGCTCGAACGATCCAAAGCCCGATCTTCGACTCTCGAACCGCAAGCATCCGCCTGGCGACTTGTTTCGGGGGCCGGTCAGAGCTCTTGCGCTTCCGGGCGCGCGAGAGTCCGCTGAAACTCTGCGGCAGGCATCGCCTTGGATATAGCGTGCATTACGCACGCATGCCCCCCGAATCCACTAGGTCATCCCTTGTCCTCTTCAGATCGAAAGCGCCGTAGGCGCATTCCTGCCCTGTTGGCGTCAGCCGGCACCATGCTGGCCTGCTTCGCCTTCATCCCACCCAGCGTCGCGGCGCCTGCTTCCTCACCAGTGCGCGTGCCAGCCAAGCCCGTGTGGGGCGAGATGGCGTACAACACGACCGACTACTTGACGCCGAACCAGAGCGACGAGGTGGTGTCTGGTGGTGCTGCGCTCGGCGACGGTGCGCACTTCTTCACGACCGGCTCAGATTCGAGTGTCGTGGAGCTGTACCGAAGCACAGCGCTCGACGGCACGAAGCTCTCAGCACTGAACGCGCTGTCGTTTTCCACCTTCGCGGCCGCTGCCGGATCGGGCTCTGGCCTGAAGCAGCCGGCGTACCTGCGGCTGACCTTGGACACCGACAATGATGGCGCGGGCGACCAGTCACTGTTCTACGAGCCCGCCTACAACGGCACGGTCACCGATGGCGTGTGGCAGTCCTGGGATGCCACGGCGATCGGCGCCTTGTGGAGCGCCGACGGTTCCTACGCCAGCCCCCAGACGCTTGCGGACTTGAAGACCGCATACCCGAACGCCACGATCGTGCCGTCCACTGATTCGGCCGCGCTGCCCGGTTCCGGCATGGGTGGACTGGCGTTCATCGTTGGTGCGGCCGGCGCCTCCCAGACGGACGGCAGGTTCGGCCTGGACCAGGTCGTTGTCAACGACACCACCTTCGACCTCGGGCCGGCATCGTGGGGCGAGATGGCCTACAACGCCACCGACTACCTGACCCCCAACCAGAGCGACGAAGCAGTGTCTGGTGCTCCGCTGGGAGCAGGTGCGCACTTGTTCCGCACGGGCTCGGACCCGAGTGTGGTGGAGCTGTACCGCAGCACGGCCCTGGACGGGCGGAGGCTCTCGGCTCTGAGCTCGCTGTCGTACTCCAGCTTCGCGGTGGCCGCGGCGGGGTCGGGCGTGAAGCAGCCGGCGTACCTCCGCCTGACCATCGACAACAGCGGTGACGGTGTTGGGGATGCGTCGCTGTTCTTCGAGCCGGCCTACAACGGCACGGTGAACGACGGAGTGTGGCAGTCCTGGGACGCCATGGCCGCCGGTGCTCTTTGGAGCACCGACGGCTCCTACACGGGCGCTGACGAGACAACGCTGGGCGACTACATCGCTGCCAATGGCGGCGCCACCATCGTCCCCTCGAATGACGCAACAGCACCTGCAGGCGCAGGCATGGGCGGGCTGGCGTTCATCGTCGGCGCGGCCGGTGACACCCAGACAGACGGTGTCTTCGGGATCGATGCGATCGAGGTGAACGGCACCACCTACGACCTTGAGCCTGCTGCCACCAGCGCAGGCTCAGGCGGCGGTGGAGGTGCGACATCTGGCCCCACCCCGCCGCCTGCGCCGGCGGGCGCGACGGGCGCCGAAAGTGCGTCTTCGAGCACGGCCGACGGAACGGCGACCGCTACGTCGGACGAAACGACCGTCACCGCGACGGGCGTGGGTGCGTTCACCGTGTCCCAGTACCCAGGAGATCCTGTAGAGGTTGACGCGCCGGTCAGCGGCACGACGTCGTACTTCGACGTGCTGGCCGCTGCGGGCAGCGACTTCTCGTCCCTCGCGGTCAAGCAGTGCGGCCTGTCCGCGGACGCGCACAGCATCGTCTGGTTCAACGGGACCCGCTGGCTCAAGGCATCACCCGTCAGCTTCGCGAACGGCTGCGCCACCGTGACCATCACGGACACGAGCTCGCCGACCCTCAGCGAGCTGACGGGCACCGTGTTCGCCGCAGGTGCGCTGCCAGTGACTCGCCTGTCCGGCCCCGACCGCATCGCCACCGCGGTGGCGGTGTCGCAGCAGCGGTTCCCCGGAGACGGGTCCGCCGACGCGGTCGTCCTGGCCCGTTCGGACGAGTACCCGGACGCTCTCGCGGGCGCGCCGCTGGCCGCGGAGAACAACGCGCCGCTGCTTCTCTCTCATCCAGGCAAGCTCGACGGCGCGACGCTCGCCGAGATCACGCGGGTCGCCAACCCGGGCGCCACCGTATACCTGCTCGGCGGGAAGTCGGCCCTGTCCCATCGAGTGCAGTCGGCCATCGAAGACGCGGGATATCTGACGAAGCGCGTCGCCGGCAGCAACCGGTACGCGACTGCGGTGGCCATCGCGCGGGCCCTCGGTAACCCGCAGACGGTGTTCGAAGCTCCCGGCACCAACTTCCCGGACGCCCTGTCCGCCGGGCCGGCCGCGTCGAAGACCCAAGCCGCCATCCTGCTGACGCATGGTCGCCGCCAGGCCACGGAGACGGCTGCCTATCTGGCCAAGCACAGTGGCGACAAGCGGTACGCCATCGGCGGAGTGTCCGCCTCGGCCGACCCGAAGGCAGAAATGGTCTCCGGCACCGACCGGTACGCCACCTCCGCCGCGGTCGCCGGCAGGTTCTTCCCGGCGACGCGAACGGTCAACCTCGCGACCGGGGAGAACTTCCCGGACGCGCTGACCGGGGGTCCGATGGCCAACGTCCCGATGGTGCTCGTGCGCGGCACCTCGGAGACGCTGCCCGAGCCGGCCCTGTCCTACCTGACGGACGCAGCCGCGACCGTCACGAGGCTGAACGCGCTGGGCGGTGACGGAGTGCTCGGTGACGCCGTGGTCACCAAGGCGCAGTTGGCGCTTCAGTAGGTAGCAGGACAAACGCAGAAGGGCTCGCGCCGCATGGTGCGAGCCCTTCTGCATCCACGTCGGGACGACGACGAGCCGGGACCGGTAGGATCCCTGGGTCTTCCAACTACGAAGGATGTGTATGCGCTCCTTGCGAGCAGGGGTTCTGGTCTCAGCCATCGCGATGTTGGCCTCGATGCTGTCCGTCCAGCCAGCGTCGGCCACGTCGACGTGGACGTGGCCGGAGGTGCTGGGCGCTCACGCGACCGATGTCGAGATGGGCGTGAACTCGCACGGTGACGCCGTTGCCGTGTGGGCCGACGACACCGAGGTCAAGGCGTCGTACCGCCCG
>DASSKL010000008.1 GCA_035690485.1 Mycobacteriales bacterium
AGCCGCGACGGCTACGGGATCGATCGGTGAGTCCGCCATGACTCCCGAACAGCGGGCACTGAGGGCGCGGATCGCCGCTCATTCGCGGTGGGCGACTCAGGACCGCCGCGAGGGAACTGCGGCAGCGCGCGCCGCGTTCGCCGATCGGTTCGAGCGCGAGGTCGACCCGGACGGGACGCTGCCGCGTGATGAGCGGTTGCGCCGGGCCGAGAGTGCCCGCAAGGCGTACTTCGCTCGGTTGGCACTCGCGTCGTCCCGGGCCCGGCAGGAGCGCAAGAAGCGCAGCGCTCCTAGCGCTCGACCTGCGCGAGAAGCCCCGCCGGAGTAAGCACCGCGACTCCTGCGTCGCTGATTTCGAGGAGGTGCTCATCGCCGGACACGATCGCGTCCGCGCGGCTGGTCGCAGCGAGCGCGAACAGGTAGTCGTCGTCCGGGTCGCGGGTCATCGCCGGGGCGTCCACGGGATCGTCGTGGAACTCAGCGAGCGCCGCGACCGCCGATACGAACCGGCGGGCGTCGTCGACACTGAGCCATCGACGGAACTTGCGCCGCCTCAACACCTCGCTGAGCTCATCGACCAGGCGGGGGGACGCGACGACAGTCCAGCGACCTTCCGTGGCGGCGATGAGCAATCGACCGCAGGTGCCGTCTGGTGCGATGACCGCCGCGACGAGCACGTTTGTGTCGGCGACCACCCGCATCTATCGACTGCTCCGTCGCGCCTTCCGAGCTTTGGCAACTTCGTCGAGCGCTACCTGCATGGCAGTTGAGTTGGCGGCTGGTCCGCGCTTCGCAACCCGTTGCATCACCGCGCGCACCTCGGCTGCGGCTGTCTTGGCGGCGTCACCTTGCAGGTAGGCGCGGAGCGCGTCTTCCACGACGTCGCTCTCACTGCGCGCCGACGACGCGGCGACGACCTTCGTCGCGGTGAGGACGTCGTCGTCCAAGTAGACGGTGGTCTTCCGGCGAGCCATGGCAGCCACCTTACCGTCATGACGTCATGACGGCAAGGTCAGAGCCGGTCCCCCAGCGCCAACCGGCGGTGCGCCTTGCGAGCCCGCTCCGCCGCCAGGGACGCGCCGTAGCGCCGGAGCATGATCGGCGATGTCCAGCCGGCCAGTTTCATCAGGTCGCCTTCGCTGCCGCCGGCCTCGAGCCAGGCGTGGGCGAACGAGTGACGCAGCTGGTGCGGGTGGATCTTGCCCAGGCCGGCGGCATCAGAGCGCTCGCGCAGCATCTTGTAGATGGCGCCCTTCTTCATCGGCCCGAGGCGTCCGATCCAGAGGTGCTCGTCGTCGGCACGCGGATGCTTCATCCGGCGTCGCAGGTAGCGGTCGATGGCCCTGGCAGTGGCGTTGCCGAACGGCACCACCCGAGGCTTGGCTCCCTTGCCCATCACCGCGCAAGTGCCATTTGTGATGTCGAGGTTATCGAGGGTCAGGTCCGCGAGCTCGGACAAGCGAAGGCCAGAGTCGAGGAACAGCCGCACGATCGCTTCGTCACGCACGTCACGAAAGTCGGTGCGGCTGAACTGCTTCACGAGCTTGCGCATCTGGTCGACGGTCAGCGCCTCCACCTGGGTCTGACCCGGGGACGGCAGCGGCATCCCGTCGAGTGGGTTGCGGGCTACCTCCTCCTCGAGCACCAGCCAGGCGAAGAACCGGTCGACGCCACAGTGCCGGCCGCGTCGCGTGTCCTGCGACGCACCGGAATCGACGAGGTGAGCGAGCCACGCGCGGCAATGGTCACGAGTGACGTCGGCCCAGTCCGTGACCCGTGGCGGGTGACCGTCTTCCGGCAGCGCGTCGAGCCAGGCGGCGAACAGCCGCACCGACCCGCCGTAGTTGGTCAACGTCGCCGGGCTCTTGCCCTCGGCGCGCAGCTGCAGCATCCAGGAGTCGGCGAGGGTCTTGAACGACGGCGGCATCGGCACGCGAGCGGGCATAATTCGCCCCCTTTCAGAGGAGGCGAATTTATCAGCACTAGGAGCGCTCTGCTATCGCAACTCACCGACCTGTGGAGAGATCTCGGACAGTGTTTCCGCAGGTCAAGTGCCGTTTAGCAGGTCCGCCAACTGCCTCGCATTGGTCTGCGCGTAGTTGCGGTAGCAGTTGTTCAGGAGCACATGGGTTTCCGCAGCCGACTCGGCGAGCTGCTGCACCTTGGGCGCCCACTCCAGCAGTTCCTGCTCCGAGTAGAGGTAGCCGAACCGCTCGTAGATGTCGCGCGAGTCCCACTTGTCGCTGTGCCCGTGGAAACGCACGACCGCCAAGTCTCCTGACGTGGCGGCGACGACCGGCGGGATCGACGACGGGTAGCCCTGCGGCATGTCGACGCACACGTACGGCACGGCGTAGGACGTCAAGAAGTCCAGCGTCTCCGCCGCGTTGTCCTCCGACATCCAGGTCTTGTTCCGGAACTCCACGCAGATGCGGTAGGGCTCGCAGCGTCGCTTGCACTCCAGCACGTAGGTCTTGTTGGCGCGACCGATCGGAAACCACTGGGGAAACTGGAAGAGTACGGCGCCGAGCTTGCCCGCCTCGTGCAACGGCTGCAGCGCGGAGACGAACCGCTCCCACACCTGGTCGACCATCGCGTCATCGCAGTCGCGCAGGTAGACGTTCTTCTTCGTGTCGGGACGGAGGTCCTTGTAGATCGCGCCCGGCCGGGTCGGGTGGTGCGTGAGCAGCGAGAAAGCCTTGACGTTGAAGGTGAAATCGGGCGGCGTGCGGGCGGCCCACAACTCCGCGGTGCGCTCGGCCGGGGGCGAGTAGTAGGTGCTGTCGACCTCGACGAGCGGGAACTGCGAGGCGTAGTAGGCGAGCCGCGCCTCCGGCGTGTCGGCGTCGGGCGGGTACCAGCCCGAGGCGAGCAAGGTCTTGTCGGTCCACGACGCCGTGCCGACCTTGACCTCGCCCACCGCCGCAGCCTAACGACGTCCCGGGCCTGCACAGCGCAAGATCAAGAGCCCTGGATCGGTACGCCGGCCGGCGGGTCGCACCGAAGGGGGACCCCGATCATGGACCGAGCGGTTGGCGACCCGGTCGGCCGAGGGGCGTGGTCAGCGCAGGGACCACCGGCGGATGGCGGCGATCCGCTCCTGCAGCTCGGCTGCGGTCGCCCGCGAGACGGCGGGACCGCCGCAGATCCGCCGCAGCTCGGCATGGATCGAGCCGTGCGGCCGGGCGGTGCGGTGGTGGTAGGCAGCGACCAGGCCGTTGAGCTCGCGGCGAAGTCCCGCGATCGTCTCGTGGGTCGTCATGGGTTCCGGCTCGACGGCAACGGGGACCGGGCGCAGCTTGGCCTGGCGTTGCCGCAGCAGGTGGGCGACCTGGTCGGGGTCGAGCAGCCCGGGCAGACCGAGGAACTCCTGTTCCTCCTCGCTGACCGCGCCGGTGCCGAACTCGGCCCCGTCGAACAGCAACCGGTCGAACGACGCGGACGCCTCGAGCGCCTCGAAGCCGGGCAGCTCGTCGGTCGCCTCCGACTGCTCCCGCCGCGCGGCCTCCAGCAGGTCGTCGTCGAGCCCCGGCGAGGAGCCGTCGGCGAGCGCCAGCACGTGGTCTCGTTCGGCCTCCAGCTCGGCCGCGAGGGCGAGCAGGACGGGCACGGACGGGAGGAACACCGACGCGGTCTCGCCCCGCCGGCGCGCGCGGACGAATCGGCCCACCGCTTGAGCGAAGTACAGCGGCGTCGAGACGCTGGTGGCGTAGACGCCGACCGCAAGCCGCGGGACGTCGACTCCTTCCGAGACCATCCGGACCGCGACCATCCACCGGTCGCTCGACCGCGAGAACAGCGCGATCTTCCGGCTGGCCTGCGGGTCGTCGGAGAGCACGACCACCGGCGGTTCGCCGCAGATGCGCCGCAGCAGCAGGGCATAGGCCCGGGCCGCGGCGTGGTCGGACGCGATGACCAGCCCGCCCGCGTCGGGCATGCCGCCCGCACGCACCTGGGCGAGCCGCTGGTCGGCCGCGCGCAGGACCTGCGGCACCCACTCCCCCGCCGGGTCCAGCGCGGTGCGCCACGCCTGCGCGGTTTGCTCCTCGGTGAGCGGCTCCCCGAGCCGCGCGGTCATCTCGTCGCCCGCCGACGTACGCCAGCGCATCTCGCCGGAGTAGGCGAGGAACAGGACCGGCCGCACCACGCCGTCGCGCAGGGCGTCGCCGTAGCCGTACGACGAATCCGCGAGCGACCGCAGGGCGCCCGCGCCGTCACGGGCGTAGGCGACGAAGGGGATCGGGTTGGTGTCGGACCGGAACGGCGTGCCGGTGAGCGCCAGCCGGCGCGCGGCCGGCTCGAACGCTTCCCGCACGGCATCACCCCACGTCAGGGCGTCGCCGGCGTGGTGGATCTCGTCGAGGATCACGAGGGTGGAGCGGGACTCGGTCCGGGCCCGGTGCAGCAGCGGCGCCACACCGACCTGCGCGTAGGTGAGGGCGACGCCGCGGTAGTCACGGGAGGTGCCCCCGTCGCTGTTGCGGAACTCCGGGTCGAGCGCAATGCCGTGCAGGTGAGCGGCCGCCGCCCACTGTCGCTTGAGGTGCTCGGTGGGCGCGACGACCGTGATCCGCTGGACGACCCCCTCGGTGAGCAGGCGCCCGGCGAGGTCGAGCGCGAAGCGCGTCTTGCCGGCGCCCGGGGTCGCGACCGCCAGGAAGTCGCGCGGACCGCGGGCGAAGTAGGCGTCGAGCGCGGCGATCTGCCAGGCGCGCAGGGCAGCAGCGACCGGAAGGGGAGAAACGGACATGGGAGCCCGAGGCTAACCCGGCGACCCACCGTCTCCGTGCAGCAACGCGCGGACCTCGTCGTCGGTGGTCTCCCTGAAGTCGCGGTAGTGGCTGCCGACCGCGGTGAAGTCCGCCGGAGTCGAGCAGCAGACGACCTCGTCGGCGATCGTGCCGAGCTCGCGCACCGACTGAGCGGGCGCGACGGGGACGGCGACGACGACCCTGGCCGGCTCGTACCGGCGCGCCGCCTCGACCGCCGCTCGCATCGAGGCGCCCGTGGCCAGGCCGTCGTCCACCAGGATCACGACGCGCCCGGTGAGGGACAGCGGGGGCCGCTCACCGCGGTAGATCTCCTCCCGCCGCCGCAGCTCGGCGCCCTCCTCGGCGGCGACCCGTTCGACCGCCTCCTCGCTGATGCCGGCGGCGCGCAGGACCGGATCGTTCATGACCCGGATGCCGCCGCTCGCGATGGCGCCCATCGCGAGCTCCCGGTGGCCGGGTACGCCGAGCTTGCGGACCACGAACACGTCGAGCGGCGCGACCAGCACACGGGCGACCTCGGCGGCCACCGGGACGCCGCCGCGCGGCAACCCGAGCACCATCACGTCGGCGCGGTGGGCGTAGCCCGCGAGCGAGCGGGCCAGCTCGCGACCGGCCTGGGCACGGTCGTCGTACACGCCGGTGCCCTACCCGCCGGCGCGGGCCAGCAACTCCCCGGCCCCCGCACCGCGGATCGACGCGTCGAGGACTTCGACCGTGTGCGCGAGCGGCAGCGGCCGGCCGGCGCGACGCAGCGCGGCGTCGATCTGCATGAGGCACCCGGGATTTGCGGTCACCAGCAGCGCGGCGCCGGTGGAAGAGACGTTGGCGGCCTTGCGGTCGCCGAGAGCACGCGCAGGGTCGGGCTCGAGGATGTTCCAGACGCCGGCCGACCCGCAGCACACGTCGCCCTCGGGGATCTCGCGCAGGTCCAGTCCCGGGATGCCACGCAGCAGCTCCCGCGGCTGGGCACGCACGCCCTGCGCGTGGCCGAGGTGGCAGGCGTCGTGGTAGGCCGCCGTCAGCTCGACGGGGTGCCGCTCGGCCCGCGGGCCGAGCTCGGCGAGCAGCTCGGCGACGTCGCGCACCTTGGCGGTGAAGGCCGCGGCCCGCCCGGCCCACTGCGGATCATCGGCCAGCAGCTCGGCGTACTGCTTCATCGACGAGCCGCAGCCCGCGACGTTGACCGCGACGTAGTCGACGTCGAGGTCGGCGAACGACTCGACCAGCCGGCGGGCGAACGCGCGGGCTTCATCCTCGCGCCCGGTGTGCAGGCTCAACGCGCCGCAGCAGCCCTGCTCCGGCGGCGCGAGCACGTCGCAGCCCTCGGCGGCCAGCACCCGCACGGTCGCCGCGTTGACGCCGGGGAAGAACTCTCGTTGCACGCAGCCGAGCAGCATGCCGACGCGGGCCCGCCGCTCCCCCGCCGCAGGCGTGTACGCCGGCACCGGTGCTGCCGCCCGGACGACGGGAAGCAGCTCCTCCATCGCGCCGAACGTCGGCGGCAGCCGGTCGAGCAGCCCGCTGCGCCGCACCAGCCGGCCGAGCCCGCTGCGCTGGTAGGCGCGCAGCGGGGCGCGCAGCCGGCGCAACCGCGAGGGGTAGGGGAACAGTGCGAAGATGGCTTCGCGCAGGGCGCGCTCGCGCCGCGGGCGGTCGTAGCGGCGCTCGACCTGGGCGCGGGTTGCCTCGATGAGCCTGTCGTACTGCACGCCGGACGGGCACGCGGTGACGCAGGCCATACAGCCGAGGCACTGGTCGAAGTGCGGCACCAAAGGCTCCAGCGGTGCGCCCTCCAGGCCCTGATGCATGAGGTGGATGCGCCCGCGCGGGGAGTCCATCTCCTCGCCCCACAGCAGGTAGGTCGGGCACGTCGGCAGGCAGAAGCCGCAGTGCACGCAGTCGTCGATGAGCTCACGCGACGGCGGATGGTGCCCGTCGAACGCCGGCTGCGGTGCGGACGCCATCAGATCCCTCCGACGAACCGGCCGGGGGCCAACCGCCGCTGCGGGTCGAAGCGTTCCTTGACCCGCCGCATCAAGGCGAGCCCGGCCACCGGGCCCCACGGATCCACCCGCCGCCGGTCCTCCTCCGAAGCATGCAGCACGACGACGCTGCCGTCGTGGCCCGCAATCGCCTCGCGCAGAGGTGGCACGTCGTCGACCGCGGCCAGGGCGGCGTAGAGCACCCCGACGCCGGCGGGTCCGGACACCCGGGTCGCGCCGGCGGCACGCAGCGCCTCGAGCACCTGCGGCACGGCCGCGACCTCGGCGGCCACCTTGATGCCGACCTCACCTTCGCCCCACGGCCGCGACCCGAACCCCTCGGGCACCGTGCCGGCGATCTCGCCGCCGATCGCCTCGGCCATCGACGCGGCCCGCGCGCCGACTCCCGCCTCGACGCCCTCGATCAGCACCGTCACCCGGCCGTCGGCATAGTCGATGGCGGAGGCGACGGCCTGCGAGTGCAGCGCACCGGCCACGGCGCGGCCCACGTCGGCCGGCGTCGGCGTTTCGACGACGACGACCGCGCCGGCCTCCGGCAACGGGTGCAGGCGGAAGGTCAGCTCGGCGAGGACGGCCAGGGTCCCGTAGGACCCGCAGAACAGCTTGCACAGGTCGTATCCGGCGACGTTCTTGACGACCTTGCCGCCCGCGCGGGCGACGGTGCCGTCTGCGAGCACGAACGTCGTGCCGATGAGCAGGTCACGTGGACCGCCGTACAGCAGCCGTCGAGGGCCGGTCGCGGCCGTCGCGACGATGCCGCCGAGCGTGGCGCCCGCCTCGGGCGGGTCGAGCGCGAGCCACTGCCCGGCGCCGGCGAGCGCCGCCTGCAGGTCGGCGAGGCGCACTCCCGCCTGCGCGGTCACGACGAGGTCACCCGCGGCGTGGTCGACGATCTCGCGGAGGTCGGCGACGTCGAGGTAGGCCGACCCGTCCGGCGCGCCTCCCCAGTCCTGCTTGCTGCCGCCACCGCGCACGACGAACGGGCCGGGAGCCGACCGGACGGCCTCGGCCAGCTCCGCTACCGAGCGCATCAGAACATCTCCGCGCGGCCCTGCGCGACCAGCGGATGCACGCCACGCCTCGGCCCCGGCGCCTCCCCGCACAGCCGCGGCGTCGGGAAGACCTTGCCCGGGTTGCACAGGTGCTCCGGGTCGAACGCGCACCGGAGCAGCTGCATGACGTCGAGGTCGGTCGCGCTGAACATGCGCGGCATGTGGTGCTTCTTGTCGCTGCCCACGCCGTGCTCGCCGGTGATCGACCCGCCGTGCGCGATGCACGCGTCGAGGATCGCGCCCGCGACCTCCTCGGCGCGCTCGGTCTGGCCCGGCTGCGTCGCGTCGAACAGCACCAGCGGGTGCAGGTTGCCGTCGCCGGCATGGAAGACGTTGGCGACGCGTACGCCGTTGCGCTCGGCGATCTCGCCGATCTCACGCAGCACCTCGGGCAGGGCGGTGCGCGGGATCACGCCGTCCTGCACGTAGTAGTCGGGGCTGATGCGGCCGACGGCGGCGAATGCGGACTTGCGCCCCCGCCAGATCAGCCCCCGCTCGACGTCGTCGGCGGCCACGCGCAGCTCGAAGGCGCCGGCGTCGGCACAGATCTGCCGCACCCGCGCGAACCCCGCCTCGACCCCGGCGGCGGGTCCATCGAGCTCGACGATCAGCACCGCCCCGGCGCCCGCCGGGTAGCCGCACCGCACCGCGGCCTCGGCGGCCTCGATCGCCAGCGCGTCCATCATCTCGACGGCGGCCGGCACGATGCCGGCGGCGATGATCGCGCTGACGGCGGCACCTGCGTCGTCGGTGTGCGCGAAGCCGGCAAGCAGCGTCTGCACCGCCTCGGGCGAGCGCAGCAGCCGCACCGTCACCCCGGTCGTCACCCCGAGCGTCCCCTCGCTGCCGACGAACGCGCCGACAAGGTCGTAGCCGGGGCGCTCGACCGCCTTGCCGCCGAGGCCGACCAGCTCGCCGTCGGGCAGCACCACGTCGAGACCCGTGACGTGGTTGGCGGTGAAGCCGTACTTGAGGCAGTGGGCGCCCCCGGAGTTCTCGGCGACGTTGCCGCCGATCGAGCAGACCTGCTGGCTCGAGGGGTCAGGCGCGTAGTAGTAGCCGTCGGGCAGCGTGGCCCGGCTGACGTTGAGGTTGATCACGCCCGGCTCGACGACCGCCCGCTGGTTGGCGAGGTCGATCTCGACGAGGCGAGTCAGCCGCGACAGCACGATCAGCACGCCCTCGGCGTGCGGCAGCGCGCCGCCGGACAACCCCGTGCCACTGCCGCGCGCGACGAACGGCACGCCGTAGGCAGCGCAGCGGCGTACGACGAACCGCACGTCTTCCGCGCTCGACGGCAGCACGACGAGGGCGGGCACCACCCGGTAGGCCGTCAGCCCGTCGCACTCGTAGGTGCGCAGCTTCTCCGGATCGGTGTAGACCGCATCGGCGCCGAGCCGCGCGGTCAGCTCGGCCGCGAGTGCCGCGAGATCTGCCGCCGGTTCAGTCAAGCCGGTCGTAGGCCGGCAGGGTGAGGAAGGTGGTGAAGTCGTCGGCGAGCGCGACCTCTTCGAAGATGTCGCGGGCTTCCTTCCACCGGCCGCTGTCGTAGGTGTCGCTGCCGATCTCGTCGCGGATCGCGGCGGTCGCCTCGTCGGCGGTCCGGCGCACGAGGTCGGGCGTCACCTGCTCGCCGGTGTCGGCGAGCGACGCTCCGTTGTGCACCCACTGCCAGACCTGCGAGCGGCTGATCTCGGCGGTGGCAGCGTCCTCCATGAGGTTGTGGATCGCGGCAGCGCCGTTGCCGCGCAACCACGACTCGATGTAGCGGATGCCGACGTCGACGTTGGTGCGCAGGCCGGCGCTGGTGATGTCGCCGGGCGTCTCCTTGGCGGCGAGCAGCTGGTCGGCGACGACGTGGACCTCGGGACGCTTGCGGTCGATCTGGTTGGGCTTGTCGCCCAGGACCTTGTCGAACTCCGCCTGGGCGGTCGGCACCAGGTCGGGATGCGCGACCCAGGTCCCGTCGAAGCCGTCGTTGGCCTCGCGCTTCTTGTCGGCGGCGACCTTCTCGAGCGCGACCTTGTTGATCTCCGGGTCCTTGCGGCTCGGGATGAATGCCGCCATGCCGCCCATGGCGAACGCCTCGCGCTTGTGGCAGGTCTGCACGAGCAGCTCCGTGTAGGCGCGCATGAACGGCACGGTCATCGTGACGCTGTTGCGGTCGGGCAGCATGAACTCCGCGCCGCGGTCACGGAACGTCTTGATCATGGAGAACATGTAGTCCCACCGGCCGGCGTTGAGCCCGTAGGAGTGGTCGCGGAGCTCGAAGAGGATCTCGTCCATCTCGAACGCCGCGGGGATCGTCTCGATCAGCACGGTGGCGCGGATCGTGCCGCGCGGCACGCCAAGGGCGTCCTGGGCGTGGTTGAAGACGTCGTTCCAGAGCCGCGCCTCGAGGTGCGACTCCATCTTCGGCAGGTAGAAGTAGGGCCGGGTGCCTTTGCCGATCAGGCGCTTGGCGTTGTGGAAGAAGAACAGCCCGAAGTCGAAGAGCGAACCGCTCACGGGCTTGTCGTCGACCAGCAGGTGCTTCTCCGGCAGGTGCCAGCCGCGCGGCCGCGGCATCAGCGTGGCGACCTCGTCCTTGAGCTTGTAGTCCTTGCCCTCGGGCGAGGTGAAGTCGATGCGCCGCTCGATGGCATCCGTCAGGTTGATCTGCCCCTGGATCATGTTGCTCCAGTTGGGCGTGTTGGCGTCCTCGAAGTCGGCCATGAAGACCTTCGCGCCGGAGTTGAGCGCGTTGATCAGCATCTTGCGCTCGGTCGGCCCGGTGATCTCGACCCGGCGGTCCTGCAGATCGGCGAGCGGGGCGACCCGCCACGAGGTGTCGGCGCGGACGTCCTTGGTCTCGTCGAGGAAGTCGAGGCGGCCCGTGTCGGCGGCCTGCTGGCGCCGCTGCTGCCGGCGGGCGAGCAGCTGCTCGCGCGTCGCGCCGAACCTGCGCTGCAAATCGGCGACGAACGCGAGCGCCTCGGGTGTGAGCACCTCGTCGTAGCGCTCGCCACTGCGTCCGAGCACCTTCGCCTGCGTGTCCGCCATCGTGACGGCGCCTCCCTCGTGTTGCGGTCGAACTCTCACCCTGACACACCGCCGCGAACCGGCGGCAACGCGCTGCTAGCGCCGACGGACCAGCCAGAAGAGCAGCGCGAGCACGGCGGCGACGCCGGCCACCGGAAGCAGTCGCTTGACGACCGGAGCACCGGCGGTCTCGAACAGGTCGATCGCCTCGGCGCTGCGCCGCGGCTGCGGGCGGCTGGTCGGGATCGCCCCGCCGGTCGGTGCCCCCGTGGGTGCCGCCGCGTCGCTCACCCGGCTGATCGGGGTGGCCGGCGCAGGCGCCGGGTCAACGGGCGCCGCCGCCGTGGCTGCTGCCGCGGGTTCGGCGGCGGCAGCCTCCGCGGGTGCGCGCTCGGCCGCCGCGCTCTCGCTCGCCTCGGCGCCGCTGGCCTGGATCTCCTCGGAGAGGCAGTCGGCGAACTGCTGGATCAGCTTGGCGCTGACGTCGGCCATCACACCGCGGCCGAACTGCGCGGGCTTGCCGGTCACGTTGAGGTCGGTGACGACCTTGACCTCGGTCTGGTCGCCCTGCTCGTGCATGGTCATCGTGACCGTGGCCTTGGCCGTGCCGCTGCCCCGCGACTCCTTCGCCGCCCCCTCGATGACGGCGCGCCTGGCGGCCTCGTCCTTCTCGATGAACGTCGCGGTGCCCTTGTAGGTCACGGTGATCGGGCCGACCTTGACCTTGACCCGCCCGTTGCTCGTGTCGCCGTCGACGGAGTCGAGCGTCGCTCCCGGCATGCACGGCGCCACCCGCTCGACGTCGAGCAGCACGCGCCAGGCCACATCGGCCGGCACGGGGACGGTGAACGAGTTCTCGAGCTGCATTCCCTCTCCTTACCCAGCGACGTCCGGTTACCCAGCGACGTCCGGCGGCTCGCTCGCGAGGCGGGCCAGGTCCGCGGGGGTGTCGATGTCGCTCTCGGAACCAAGATCCTCGCACGGCACGAGGACGACCCGGTCGGGGTGTCGACGCAGCCAGACCCGCGCGCCCGCGTCGCCCTCCGCCAGTGCGGCCACCTCGGCCCACGTCGAGGCGTCGAGGAGCACCGGGTTTCGCGGTTGCCGGTCGTACGTCGCGACGGCCGCCTCCGCGCCGGCCCGCCAGGCGTCGACCAGCCGCTCGACCAGCGCCGCGCTGACGTGGGGCTGGTCGGCGAGCGCGACGACGGCTGCCTCGGCGGTGCCGGCCAGGGCGGCCAGGCCGGCCTGCAACGAACTGCCGATGCCCTCGGCCCAGCGCGCGTTGTCGACGAGCGTGGCGGGCAGCCGGGCACGGCGGCGTACGTCGTCGGCACCGGCACCCAGCACGACCACGACCGGGTCGCAGCCGGCCTCGGCGAGGATCCGCGCGCCGCGCTCGACGAGCAGCTCGTCGCCGAACCGGACCAGCGCCTTGGGGCCGCCGAAGCGGCTACCGCCACCGGCTGCGAGCAGCAGCCCGGCCACCCTCATCCGCAGCCGGTCATCCGTGGACGGCCGCGCGGTCCTCGTGGATGCGACCGGACGTCTCGGACAACGGCTGCCCGGAGCCGCCCCAGCGCCGCTGGATGATCTCGGCGGCGATCGAGACAGCGGTCTCTTCGGGGGTGCGCGCGCCGATGTCGAGGCCGACCGGCGAGGACAGACGGGCGATCTCCGCGTCGGTCATGCCGATCTCACGGAGCCGGCGCAGCCGGTCGTCGTGCGTGCGCCGGCTGCCCATGGCGCCGATGTAGGCCGCGGGACGGCGCAGCGCGAGCTCGAGAAGAGGTACGTCGAACTTCGGGTCGTGGGTGAGGACGGCGATGACCGTGCGCTCGTCGGTCGGGGTGCGCTCGAGGAACTTGTGCGGCCACTCGCAGACGACCTCGTGCGCCTCCGGGAACCGCTTGCGGGTCGCGAAGACGGGCCGCGCGTCGCAGACCGTGACGTGGTAGCCGAGGAAGACGCCGACCCGCGCCATCGCGCCGGCGAAGTCGATCGCGCCGAAGACCAGCATCCGCGGCGGCGGGTTGAACGCCTGGACGAAGACGGCGACCTCGTCGACGCGGCGCTCGCCGCGCGGGCCGTAGTGCCGGGTGCCGGTTTGGCCCTGGGCGAGCATGCCGCGCGCATCGTCGGTGACCGCCACGTCGAGGCCCTCGTTGCCGAGCGATCCCTCGGCCCGGTCGGCCCAGACGGCGACCTGCCGGCCGAGCGGGGCGCCGTCGACGACGGTGGCCAGGGCAACCGGTTCGTCGCGGCCAAGCGAGTCCATGACCGGCCCCAGCAGGCTGCCGCCGCGGACGGGCTGGACCAGCACGTCGAGGATCCCGCCACAGGTGAGCCCCACGGCGAAGGCCTCGTCGTCGCTGATGCCGTAGGTCTCCAGCACCGGTTCACCGGACGCGAGCACGGACTGCGCGACCTCGTAGACGGCGCCCTCCACGCACCCGCCGGAGACGCTGCCGACGACCTCGCCGTCCGCGCTGACCGCCATCACGGCACCCGGCTGGCGGGGCGCCGACCCGCGGATGCCGACGACCGTGGCGACGGCGTAGGCCGTGTCGCTGTCGTGCCACGCCTTGAGTTGGTCGAGCACCTCACGCATGGGTGACCTCTCTCCTGCCGGCTCCGGCGACCACGGCGGCGAGCCGCTCCAACGCGGCCAGGCTGTGGCCCTCCACGAAGTCATCGACGCTCGGCAGGGCCGCCGCCATTCCCGCGGCCAACGGCGCGTAGCCGGGGCGCGCCTTGCGCGGGTTGGCCCAGACGACGCGATGGGCCAACCGGTGCAGCCGGGCCATCTGCTCGCCGAGCAGGGCGGGGTCGCCGCGTTCCCAGCCGTCGGAGAGCACGACGACGACGGCGCCGCGGGCCATGCCGCGCTGCCCCCACACGTCGAGGAACGCCTTGAGCAGCTCACCGAGCCGGGTGCCGCCGGACCAGTCGGGGATCGCGTGGGCGGCCGCCGCCATGGCGGCGTCGGCGTCACGGTGGGCCATCTCGCGGGTGACCCGGGTGAGCCGGGTGCCGATGGTGAAGACCTCGGTCGGCGCCCGCCCGCGGTGGCTCGCGGCGTGCGCGAAGCGCAGCAGCGCGTCGGCGTAGGCACTCATCGAGCCGCTGATGTCGACCAGGAGCACCACGCGCCGGGGACGTTCCCGCCGGTCCCGGCGGGCGAGGTGCGGGGTCTCGCCGCCCGCGCGCAGCAGCAGCCGCATGGTGCGCGCCTGGTCCACCCGACCGCGGTGCGCCCGCGCGAGCCGGCGGGTGCGCCGCCGCTCGCCCGGCAGGGAGAAGGCCGCGAGCAGCCGCCGCAACGCGGCCCTGTCGGCGGCGTCGAGGCTCGCGATGTCACGTTCGCGCAGCACCTCGGTGGCACTGGCGGCAGCCGGCAGCGCGTCACGCTCCGCACCGGCATCACCCCCCGTCGCCGGCTCCGCGTCGGGTGAGGCGACCAGCCGCAGCTGCGGCCGCTGCGCCGCCTGCTGCGGCGCGCGCGGAGCGGGCCGTTCACCGAAGTACGTCGCGAACACGTCGTCGTAGCGCGCGATGTCGTCGGCGCTGCCGCACAGCGTGAGCCGGCCGGCCCAGTAGACGTCGCTGCGACGCGCACCGTCGAGCCGGTCGAGCGCACGCACCATCTCGTGCACCCGGTCCGGCGTGGCCTCGACGCCCGCGGCGCGCAGCGTGCGGGCGAGACCGACGACCGTGTCGGTCACGTCGTAGGCCGCGCCGCTATCACCCACCACGCGCCTCCGCGAGCAGCCCACCGAAGTCCAGACCGCGAGCGCGGTCCTGGTCCTCGCGGTACTTGAGCACGCTGCCGAGCGTCATCGTCGCCAGATGCGGGTCGAGCCGCTGCGCACCGAGAGCGAGCAGGGCCTCGGTCCAGTCGAGCGTCTCGGCGACGCCGGGCGGCTTCAGCAGGTCCTGCCCGCGCAGCTGCTGCACGGCGTGGGCGACCTCGGTCGCGAGGCGCTGCGTCGCCTCGGGCAACCGGCGTCGCACGATCGCGACCTCGCGCTCGAAGGACGGGTGCTCGACCCAGTGGTAGAGGCAGCGCCGCTTGAGCGCGTCGTGTACCTCGCGAGTGCGGTTGGAGGTGACGATCGCGACCGGCGGCACGTCGGCGTGCACGGTGCCCAGCTCCGGGATCGAGACGGTGAAGTCGGACAGAACCTCGAGGAGGAACGCCTCGAACTCGTCGTCGGCCCGGTCGACCTCGTCGACCAGTAGCACGCTCGGAGAGGTCTCGAGCGCCTGCAGCAGGGGCCGGGCGACCAGGAAGCGGCGGCTGTAGAGCTCGTCCTCGAGCTGCTCCACGTCCTCCTGCTGGGCGCGGCCGGCCGCCTCGGCCGTGCGCAGGTGCAGCAGCTGGCGCGGGAAGTCCCAGTCGTAGAGCGCCTGCGCAGCGTCGATGCCCTCGTAGCACTGCAACCGGATCAGCGGCGCGCCGAGGATGTCGGCGAGCGCCTTAGCCAGTGCGGTCTTGCCGACCCCGGCCTCGCCCTCGAGGAACAACGGCCGCGACAGCGCGAGGCCGAGGTAGGCCGCGGTAGCCAGCCCGTCGTCGGCGAGATAGCCGTGGTCGTCGAGCAGGCGACGCAGGTCGTCGGGCCCCTCGACTCCTTCGGGCAGCAGTCCGCGTCGCTCGGCTGACATGCCTCCAGTCTGCTCCCCCTGCGATCTTCCGGCGCATCCCCCGGGACGCTTCCCGACGTCTTCTGCCGCGTTGTGGGGGTCGATAGGGATCCTCGGACCCCCACACGGCGGCAGCAGTCGTCAGCCGGCGGCCTTGAGGACCGCTCGGGCGGTGAGCACCTGGACGAGGTGGTTGCGGTAGTCGGCCTGCGCGTGCAGGTCGCTGGTGGGTCGCGCGCCGGCGGTGGCACGCGCGGCCGCCTGCCTCACCGCCTCCTGCGACGCGGCGCCGCCCGCCAGCGCCTGCTCGACCGCGGTCGCGCGGACCGGGGTCGGCCCCATGTTGGTGAGCCCGATGCGGGCCTCGGCGATCGAGCCGTTCGAACGACGGACGGCCGCGGCCACCCCGACGATCGCCCAGGCCTGCGCGACCCGGTGGAACTTCTCGTAGTGCACGCCCCAGCCGTCGCCCAGCTTGGGCAGCGACACTTCGACCAGCACATCATCGGGCGCGAGCGCCGACTGCAGGTAGTCGGTGAAGAACTCGCTCGCCGGCACGGTGCGTCGCCCCGACGGCCCCTGCACCACGAACTCCGCGTCGAGCGCCAGCGCGACCGCCGGCAGGTCTCCCGCCGGGTCGGCATGCGCGAGGGAACCGCCGAATGTGCCGCGATGGCGCACCTGCCGGTCGGCGACGGTGGCGGTGGCCTCGGCGACGAGCGGGGCGTGGCGGCGTACGGCGTCGCTGCCCAGCACCTCGGCGTGCGTGGTCATCGCACCGATGACCAGCCGATCCCCCTCCTCGCGGATGCCGCGCAGTGCGTCGACGCGGCCGAGGTCGACGACCACCTCGGGGTAGGCCAGCCGCAGGCGCAGCAGCGGCAGCAGGCTCTGGCCGCCGGCCAGCAGCTTGGCATCGCCGGCGCCCGCCAGCGCGGCGACCGCCTCGTCGATGGACGACGCGCGCACGTAGTCGAACTCCGCGGGGATCATCGGGCACCTGCCTGCGCCTCGTGGAGGGCGCGCCAGACGCGCTCCGGCGAGCACGGCATGCGAACGTCCTGCACCCCGAGATGGCGTACGGCGTCGAGGACCGCGTTGACCACGGCGGGGGTCGAGGCGATCGTGCCGGCCTCCCCCACCCCCTTGACGCCGAGCGGGTTCGACGTCGAGGGGGTGACCGTGCGGTCGGTGACGAACTCCGGCAGGTCGGACGCGGCGGGCACGAGGTAGTCGACCAGGGTGCCGCTGGTGAGGTTGCCGTCGGCGTCGTAGACGCCCTCCTCGAACAACGCCTGCGCGATGCCTTGCGCGAGCCCGCCGTGCACCTGCCCTTCGACGATCAGCGGGTTGATGACGTTGCCGACGTCGTCGACCGCGACGTACTTCCGGATCTGCACCCAGCCGGTCTCGGTGTCGACCTCGACCGCGCACAGGTGCGTGCCGTGCGGGAAGGAGAAGTTCTCCGGATCGAGCACGTAGTCGCTGTTGAGCGACGGCTCCATGCCCTCGGGCAGGTTGTGCGCCGCGAACGTCGCGAGCGCGACCTCCTGAATGCTGACCTTCGCGTCGGGTGACCCCTTGACACTGAAGACGCCACGCTGGAAGTCGATGTCGCCCTCGCTCGCCTCCAGCAGGTGGGCCGCGACCCTACGAGCCTTGTCGACGACCTTCTCGCAGGCCTTGTGCACGGCGATGCCGCCGACGACCAGCGACCGCGACCCGTAGGTGTCCATGCCCATCGGCGCCGTCTTGGTGTCGCCGTGGATCACCTCGACGTCCTCGAACGGCACGCCCAGCGCGTCGGAGGCGATCTGCGACCACGAGGTGACGTGGCCCTGCCCGTGCGGGCTGGTGCCGGTGACGACCTCGACCTTGCCGGTCGGCAGCATCCGGATCGTCGCGGCCTCCCACCCGCCGGCACCGTAGGACAGCTGCCCGAGGACCCGCGAGGGCGCGAGGCCGCACATCTCGGTGAACGTCGAGATGCCGATGCCGAGCTGCACGGGATCGTTGCGGTCTCGCCGCTGCTGCTGCTCGGCGCGCAGCCCCTCGTAGTCGAACAGCTCGGTCGCCCGGTCGGTGGCGGCTTCGTAGTTGCCGCTGTCGTAGGTCAGCCCGGCGATCGTCGTATAGGGAAACTCCTCGTGCCGGATCCAGTTCTTGCGACGCAGCTCGAGCGGGTCCATGCCGAGCTCGACGGCCAGCTCGTCCATCACCCGCTCGATGGCGAACGTCGCCTCGGGTCGGCCCGCGCCGCGGTAGGCGTCGGTCGGGGTCTTCGTGGTGAAGACGCCGGTGCAGGTGAAGCGGTAGGCGTCCATCTTGTAGATGGCGTTGAACATGAAGGCACCGAGCACCGGCACGCCGGGCGTCACCAGCATCAGGTAGGCGCCCATGTCGGCCTTGAGCTCGACCTTCAGCCCGCGGATCGTGCCGTCCCGGTCGGCGGCGATCGCGATGTCCTGGATCTGGTCACGGCCGTGGTGGGTGGCGAGGAAACCCTCGCTGCGCGACTCGGTCCACTTCACCGGCCGGCCGAGCCTCCGCGCGAGCAGCAGGCAGACGACCTCCTCGCCGTAGACCTGCAGCTTGGAGCCGAAGCCGCCGCCGACGTCCGGGGCGACCACCCGCAGCTTGTGCTCCGGCAGTCCGGTGACCATGGCCAGCATCAGCTTGAGCACGTGCGGCACCTGCGTGGAGGAGTAGACGGTGTACTCGTCGCTGGCGGGCAGCGGCGCGACGACGACCGCCCGCGGCTCCATCGCGCAGGGCACCAGCCGCTGCTGGATGAACCGCCGCTCGACGACCACCTCCGCGGCGGCGAACACGTCGTCGACGGGTCCGTTCTCGAACGGCCAGGTGAACGACCTGTTGGTGCCCTTGTCGGCATGGACGAGCACCTCGTCCTTGAGCGCCTCCTCCATGTCGACGACGGCCGGCAGCGCGTCGTACTCCACGTCGATCGCCTCCAGCGCGTCGGCGGCGCTGTAGCGGTCGCGGGCCACCACGACGGCAACGGGGTCGCCGACGTGCCGGACCTCGTCGACCGCGATCGGGTGGTGGTCGGGATGCACCATGTCGGGCGTCACCGGCCAGGCGCACGGCAGGCCGATCTGGTCGGCCCCCAGATCCGACGCGGTGTAGGCCGCGATGACACCCGGCCGCTGCAGCGCCCCTGACACGTCGAGCTTCGTGATGCGCGCGTGCGCCATCGGGCTGCGCAGCAGCGCGGCGTGCAGCATGCCGGGGAACTGGATGTTGTCGGTCCAAGTGGTCTGGCCGGTGACGAGCTTGGCGTCCTCCTTGCGGGCGCGCCGCCGCCCGATCTCCGTCGTCTGGTCGGGCGGCGCGAGCACGTCGGCCTGCCGGATCTGCTCGGCGACGAGACCTGCGTCGAGTTCCTCGGTCACTTCGCGGCCTCCATCTGCTCGGCGGCCTGGCGGACCGCGCGGACGATGTTCTGGTAGCCGGTACAGCGGCACAGGTTGCCCTCGAGGCCGTGCCGTATCTCCTCGTCGCTGGGCGACGGGTTGTCACGCAGCAGGTCGACGGCCGCCATGATCATGCCGGGGGTGCAGTAGCCGCACTGCAGTGCGTGGTTGTCGTGAAACGCCTGCTGCACCGGGTGCCACTGACCGTCGGCGAGGCCCTGGATCGTCGTCACGTCCGCGCCGTCGGCCTGTACGGCGAGCACCGCGCAGCTCTTCACCGCCTTGCCGTCGAGATGCACCGTGCACGCACCGCAGTTGGAGGTGTCGCACCCGATGGGCGTGCCGGTGCGACCCAGCCGGTCGCGCAGGTAGTGCACCAGCAGGAGGCGGGGCTCGACCTCGTCCTGGTAACGCACCCCGTCGACGGTCATCTGCACTGTCGTCATGCCATCTCCTCGGCTCTCGGAGTCACGGCTGAGCGGACTGCGCCCGTGGCCCGACCCTAGGCCGAAACGCCCCGCGGACGTAAGGGTTCGACCGAAGGCTGCGAGGGCCGCCGCACTACAGTCCGGCCGATGGTCGAGACGGCGCCCGACGACGTCCGCTACTGCATCCGGTGCGGCGGCGCGATGGCCACGCGCGCCGTCCACGGGACGGCCCGTCGCGGCTGCCCGTCGTGCGGGCACGTCCACTTCACCGACCCGAAGGTCGGCGTCGGCGTGCTGTGCGTGCACGAGGGCCGCGTGCTGCTCGTGCGCCGCGGCATGGATCCCGAACGGGGTCGGTGGGCCCTTCCTGCCGGCTTCCTCGACGCCGGTGAGGACCCCCGCACGCGGGCGGCGCAGGAGGTGCTGGAAGAGACCGGTCTCACCGTGGCCGTCGGCGATGTCGTCGACGTGTTCGGCGGCCACCCCGGTGGCGCGACGGTGTTCGTGCTGTACGCCGGCGCTTACGTCGCCGGCACGCCGGTCGCCGGGGACGACGCCGACGAGGCGCGCTTCTTCGGCCCCGACGAGCTGCCCGACCTCGCCTTCGAGAGCACGCTGGCCGGCGTACGCCGCTGGCTCGACAGCCGAGCCGAATAGCCAGGCACTTCCGCAGGGCGGCGCAGTTGCCCCACTATGAGCGGGTGGAGGGGGACCGCACCAGCACGGTCACCGTGCTGTTCACCGATCTCGTCGCGTCGACGCAGCTGCGCAGCCGGCTCGGCGACCTGGCCGCCGATGCCCGGCTGTGCCACGCGGCAGCGGGCGGCGAGGTCCTGGTCGCGGACGTCGTCAGGGTGCTGGCGGGCTCACGGACACCGCACCGGTTCGAGCCGCGTGGAGCACTCGAACTGGCCGGGCTGCCGGCGCGGCCGAGGGAGAAAACACCTTGACCCGCACCCGCCCGGGACTGAAGCCTGTCGCGTCGTGGGAAATTTCGCCCAAGACATAGCGGTGACGAAGGTCGGCGAGGGCCGCTACCGCGCCGACCTCGATCACGACTGGGACCTCTTCCCGATCCCGCAGGGTGGCATCGTCGCGTCGTTCGGCCTGCGCGCGGCCGCGGCAGAGATCGCCGACCCGGCCCAGCAGCTGCGCACCTGCACGACCGTCTTCGCCGGGCAGGTGGTGGCCGGCGAGCTCGAGATCGACGTGCAGGTGCTTCGCCACGGACGCTCCGCCTCGCAGATCGTCTCGACCGTGCGCAACTCCGGTTCGGCGGCCGGCGCGACGACGGTCTCGGTGTTCGGGGGTCCCCGGCGGGGTCCGACGTTCGTCGACGTGTCTCCTCCCCAGGTGGCCGCGCCGCTCGACTGCCCGTCGTACGCCGACGACCCCCCTCCCGGGGTGGAGCGGCACGAGCCGTCGCCGTTCTGGACCCGAGTGGAGGGCCGGCCGGCTCTCGGCCACGCCCCCTGGGAGGACTACGAGCCGACCACCTCGGACGTGGCCACGTGGTACCGCTTCCTCGACCCGCCCCGGCTCGACGACGGCAGCCTCGACCCGCTCGGCGTGCTCACGCTGGCCGACCGCATGCCCGGCTGCATCGGCGAGCGTCTGGGGCGCGACGACGACCAGTGGTTCGCGCCGAGTGCCGACTTGACCATCCACCTCTTCGAGCCGCTGCGCACCGAGTGGCTCCTGGCGCACGACCGCGCCCGCTGGGCCGACGACGGCTGGGCATCCGCCGAAACCACCCTCTGGGACGAGCACGGCACGCTGGTCGGCTACGCGACGCAGATGATGCTGTTCACCTACACGAGGGGCTGAGCCGCGCCACCTCGACGACCCGCTGAGCCGCCGACTCCCAGGGCCGAGAGTCCCTCCATCAACGGTTGACACGGCGTGTCGTATGGAGGAGGGGAGTTCGATCGAGCAGCTGGCCGCCGACGATGGGTAGGCGAGGGGCATGGCCGACAGCGCGCGGGAGAAGCAGGTTCTGGACGACGTCCCGACGGGGCTCTTCGTCGACGGCAGGTGGCGCGAGGCCGCCGGCGGCGGCTCCTTCACCGTCCGCGACCCGGCAACCGGCGACGCGCTCTGCGAGGTGGCCGACGGCGGCGGGGAAGACGCCATGGCAGCACTCGATGCCGCCTGCGACGCGCAGGCGGGCTGGGCCGCCACGCCGCCACGGGAGCGCGGCGAGATCCTGCGGCGGGCCTGGGAACTGCTGCAGGAGCGCATGGCTGACCTCGCCCTGCTCATGACCTTGGAGATGGGCAAGCCCCTCGACCAGTCGCGAGCCGAGGTGGCCTACGCCGCCGAGTTCTTCCGCTGGTTCGCCGAGCAGGCGGTGCGCATCGACGGCCGCTGGTCGACCAACCCCTCCGGCGACGGCCGCCTGCTCACGATGAAGCAGCCGGTCGGGCCGTGCCTGCTGATCACACCGTGGAACTTCCCGCTGGCCATGGGCACCCGTAAGGTCGGCCCGGCGGTCGCCGCCGGCTGCACGATGGTGCTCAAGCCGGCACAGCTGACCCCGTTGTCATCGCTCGCCCTCGCCGCCGTGCTTGCCGATGCGGGACTGCCACCCGGTGTCCTCAACGTCGTCACCGGCGCGTCGGCGCGCGCGATCTCCGAGCCGCTGCTCGCCGACCCGCGGCTGCGCAAGCTGTCCTTCACCGGCTCCACACCGGTCGGTCGTGCGCTGATGGCCGGGGCGTCCGAGAACCTGCTGCGGGTCTCGATGGAGCTCGGCGGCAACGCGCCTTTCCTCGTGTTCGACGACGCCGACATCGACCACGCGGTCGACCAGGCCGTCATCGCGAAGATGCGCAACATGGGCGAGTCCTGCGTCGCGGCCAACCGCTTCCACGTGCACGAGCCCGTGGCCGATGAGTTCACGAGCCGGCTCGCCGAGAAGCTGGCCGCCATGCGCGTCGGCCGCGGCACCGAGACCGGCGTCGAGGTCGGGCCGCTCATCGACGACGACCAGCGGCACAAGGTGAGCGACCTCGTCGACGACGCCGTACGCCGAGGGGCGCAGGCCGTCACCGGCGGGTCGGCCGTCGACGGACCCGGGTCCTTCTACGAGCCGACGGTGCTGGCCGGCGTGGACGAGTCGGCGCAGATGTACCGCGAGGAGATCTTCGGACCGGTCGCCCCCGTCTACCGCTTCGCCACCGAGGACGAGGCGCTGCGGCAGGCCAACGGCACCGACTACGGCCTGGTCGCCTATGTCTTCACCAACGACCTGCGCCGCGCGCTGCGGGTCGCCGAGCGGGTGGAGGCGGGCATGGTCGGCCTCAACCGCGGCATGGTCTCCAACCCGGCAGCACCGTTCGGCGGCGTCAAGCACTCCGGGTTCGGCCGCGAGGGCGGGGCCGAAGGCATCGGGGAGTACGTCGCGACCAAGTACGTCGCGGTCGACCTCTAGGCGAGTCGCCGGTCGAGCACCCGGTGCAGCTCGGGCACCCCCTGACCTGGAGGTGCCATGTCGAAGGCCACCGACAGGGCCGCTCCATCGGCCTGCACCGTGGAGATCATGTTGTCGAACCACGGCCCCGAGGTCATCTCCCACTGCAGCGGCGGCGTCGGGACGCCCGCCGCTCGCGACAGCGTGCGGCCGAACCACCGGCCGACCCGGCTGCGGGCGAACCGCTCGCCGTGCCGGACGTAGCGCGGCAGCGCGTTGCGGATCGGCGAGCACACGATCTGGTGGACGGGGCAGCGCGCGGCCGGCCCGTCACGGAACGACGCGTCGGCGACATAGCTGAAGTGCACGTCGCCGGACAGCAACGTCACCGAACGCGGGACGGGACCGTCGGCGCCCGTCGTCACCCGCTGGAGCAACCCGGCCAGCCGGCGGAACGACGACTCGAAGGCCGCCCAGTGCTCGAGGTCGAGCGCCTGGCGCACCTTCTCGCCGAGACCCGCCGCCCGCCGTCCCCAGGCACCGGCGCAGACCGCTTCGTTCCAGGCCTCGACGTGGTGCAGGCCGATCGGCAGCAGCACGGGCAGCGAGGTGGCGACCAGCAGGTGCTCGACCTCGCCGGCGAGCTGCTCCTCGAGCCAGCGCCACTCCTCCTCGTCGATCATCTCGCGCACGTCGCCCTCGACGACCCGTCCCGCGCGGGAGTCGACGACCACCAGCCGGACGGCACCGAAGTCGCGGGCGTAGCTCCAGCGCGCGTGCTTGCGCCCGTCGTCCTCCACCTCGGCCCGCGCGGCGAAGTCGCGGAGGAGGTCGCCGGCGTCGCTCGCGCAGTCACGGACCGCTCGGAAGACCTCGTCGTCGGCCAGCTCGTGGCGCGGCAGGTTGCCGATGTGCTGGTAGATCCAGTAGCTCATCAAGGCGCTCTCGATGTGCTCCTGCCACCAGTCCGTGCGACGCATCTGGGCGCGCCACGCCCCCGAGGTGTTCCAGTCGTCGTGCACGTCGTGGTCATCGAAGATCATCGTCGACGGGACCGTCGACAGCAGCCATCGGATCGTCGGGTAGCTCCACGACTCCCGGTAGAGCACGCAGTACTCCGGGAAGTCGTAGACCTGCCTGCCCGGCGGCCGGGCGGTGTCACGGCGGCGGCGGGCGAACTCCAGCGTCTGCGGCGACACGGTGTCGTCGGCGTAGACCTGGTCGCCCGCGAAGAACAACGCATCGGGCCACGTCTCGGGATCCTCGTGCCGCATGCCCTCCGCCAAAGCCCACAGGGCGTCCTGCTCGCGGCCCCGCTCGTCGCGGGTCGGGGACCACGTGTAGGGCGGATGGTGCGGCAGCGCCGTGCGGCAGGACCCCCACACCAGCCGGAACGGCCGCGACCGGGCGACGGTGCGGATCCGCGGCGTCGGGTAGTCGTAGCCCTCCGGCGGCCAGACGAGGTGCCCGTCGAGGCGCACGTCGTAGGTCGTTGCGCTGCCCGGGGCCAGGCCGCCGATCTCGACCAGCGCGTAGTGGTGTCCGCAGACTTCGAAGGTGGGAGCCTCGTGGCCGAGCACGCCGACGGTGCAGCGGGCCGAGGTCTCGACCCAGACGGTCGCGTCGGTCTCGCCGGCGTGCCGCAGCATGGGGCCGAGCACCAACGTCGGTGGCGAGGACATGCAGGCAGTCTGCCCCGCGTTTCGACATCACTCGTGAGGAGACTGATCGGCTGTGCCGCACATGACCATCGCGGGGCACGTCTCGCTGGTCCTGTGGACGCAGATCGCCGCCCTGCTCATCGCCGCGCACCTCCTCGGGGCGCTGGCCCGCAGGCGCGGCCAGCCGGCGGTGGTCGGGTCGCTGCTGGCGGGGCTGGGGCTCGGGCCGTCGGTGTTCGGCCAGCTGTGGCCGGGCGGGTTCCACTGGTTCCTGCCGGCGACCGGCTACGAGCCCCGGCTGCTGCTCGCCGTGTCGAGCGCGAGCCTGCTGATCCTCCTGGTCGTGCTGGGCGCGGAAACCGACCTGCCGCTCATCCGCTCGCTCGGGCGTGCCGCCGGGGCGGTCACCGGCGGCAGCATCCTGCTCCCGCTGATCGCCGGCCTGGTCGCGGGCTACGTGGTGCCGGCCGAGCTCATGGGCGACAGCACGGGGCGTACCGCGTTCGCGGTGCTGCTCGCGGGCGGTCTGGGCGCCTCGTCGCTGCCGGTCATCGCGCGCATCGTGAGCGAGCTGGAGATGGGGCGGCGCAACTTCGGCCAGCTCGGCATCGCCGCCGCCACGCTCAACGACGTCTTCGGCTTCCTCATGCTCGCCCTCGCGGCGGCCCTCGTCGGCGGCGACGGCCTGTCGGGCCTGGCCGTCCCACTGCTCGGCCTGGTCGTCATCGTCGGGCTGCTCGTGCTCGTCGGCCAGCGCTCGATCGACGCGATGCTGCGCCTGGTCCGCCGTGAAGGGCCGA
Organism: Mycobacteriales bacterium; assembly: GCA_035690485.1. Taxonomy (NCBI): domain Bacteria; kingdom Bacillati; phylum Actinomycetota; class Actinomycetes; order Mycobacteriales; species Mycobacteriales bacterium. The sequence continues at coordinate 25,231 of DASSKL010000008.1, forward strand.
ACGTCGCGGGGTCGCTCGCGGTGTGCTTCGTCACGGTGTTCGCGATCGCCGCCGCGACGGAGGCGCTGCGGGTCGACGCCGCCCTCGGGGCCTTCCTGGCCGGCATGGCGCTGGGCCGGTCGCGGTTCCAGCAGTCGCAGGCGCTCAAGGGCCTGCAGGACATGACCGACGCGCTGTTCGCCCCCCTCTACTTCGCCACCGCCGGCCTGCAGGTCGACCTCACGACGCTGATGACACCCCGGATCGGCTACAGCTTCCTGGCGCTGCTCGGCGTCGCGGCGCTGACGAAGTACGCCGGGAGCTTCGCCGGCGGGGTGGTGGCCCGGCTCACCCCCCGGGAGAACAGCGCGCTGGCGTTCATGCTCAACGGGCGAGGCGCGATGCAGGTCATCATCGGCTCCGCCGGCCTCTCGCTCGGCATCTTCTCGACCGGCGCCTACACGATCATCATCCTCACCGCGATCGTGACGACCCTCACCGTCGCGCCGCTCGTGCGTGCCACCGTCCGCGGGTGGGCCGGTACCGCCGAGGAGCGCGAGCGTCTCGACCGCGAGCGCGAGCTCGAGGCCAACGTCATCGTCCGCGGCCAGCGGCTGCTGCTGCCGAGCCGCGGCAGCCTCAACTCGTTGGTCGCCGCGCGGGTGCTCGACGCGGCCTGGCCCGACTCCTCCGAGCTGACCGTGCTCTCGATCGGCACCGATGGGCAGGTGCCCGACGTGCGCCCGATGCTCGACCTGCCGTCCGGCCGCGAGGTGCGCCAGCAGCACGTGGACGAGAACGACGTGCTCGACGCGATCCTCGCGGAGGCCAACCTCGGTTACGGCGTCATGGCGCTCGGGGCGGTCGAGTCACCGAGCCCGGAGCGTCTGCTGCCCGAGACCGTCGAGGGTCTGCTCAGCTACAGCCCGATCCCGGTCCTCGTCGTACGCCGCGCGCGCCAGGCCCACGAGTCGGGTCTGTCGCTCACCGGCCGGTTCCGGCGAATCCTGACCCCCGTTGCGGGGTCGAGCGCCTCCCGGGCAGGTCAGGAGGTAGCGCACACGATCAGCCGGCGTACGGGCGCGACGGTGACCGTGCTGCACGTGCAGACCAGGCCGGGCGGGGAGTCCACCGGCGCGCCGACGAGCGAGGGCGGTGCCGGGACGGTGACCGAGGGCGCGGTCACGGCGGTGCTCGTCGACGCGCTCGCGGTGGCGGACGAGCACGACATCGCCGCCGAACCGATGGTGCGCCGGGGTACCGCGGGCGAGGAGATCGAGGCGGCGGTGGAAGAGGTGCGCCCCGACCTCGTGGTCATCGGCGCGACGGTGCGGCGGGTCGGCGGCCGACCGTTCCTCGGGCACACCGTCGAGCACGTGCTGGAGCACGTCGACTCGGCGACGGTGGTCGTCGTCGTGATGCCGGAGGTCGCCGTCACCGCGACCGGTGAGGGTCACGCCGACCGCTCCGCGCGCTGATCGGGGGATGCAACGTGGCGCGATCCGAATTACCATGCGCAGGTAAGCCCCCTGAGCCGGTGCCGAGCTCCCTTCCCTGGCACGCGCCGGCGCGCCGGATCACGCCCGACGCGAAAGGTTGTCCGTGACCATCGCCAGCACCGCCGCTGCGTCCTCGGACGCAGCATCCACCGTTGACGACCTGCTCGCCCGGGGCCGTAAGCGAGGACGCCTGTCCATGACCGAGCTGCGCGCGGCGTTCGACCAGGCCGGTGTGGCAGCGACCCGGGCCAAGCGCATCATGCGCGAGCTGTCCGCCGAGGGAGTCGAGCTCGTGGTCGACGGCGAGGCCGAGGCCCCCGCCCAGCGCGGCGGCAAGAAGCCCGCGCCTGCGAAGAGCCGCGCGAAGACCGGCCCGGCCGAGCAGACGGAGGCGAAGACCACGGAGACCCCGTCGAAACCGGCCAAGTCGAAGTCCGCGAAGGCCAAGGGCGAGCCGGCCGGCGAGGCCGCACCGGCGAAGGCCGAAGCGGCGGGGAGCGACGAGTCGGAGGAGCCCGAGGAGGGGGTCCTCGAAGCCGCCGCCGAGGAGGACGACGAGGAGGAGGACACCGCATTCGTCGCGGTCGAGGACGAAGTCGCCCCGTCGACCGACCTCGTGCGCGCCTATCTCAAGGAGATCGGCCGCGTCGCGCTGCTCAATGCCGAGCAGGAGGTCGAGCTCGCCAAGCGCATCGAGGCCGGCCTGTTCGCCGCCGAGAAGCTGCGCCAGTCCGAGGCCGGCGAGACCAAGCTGACGCCGGCCCTCAAGCGGGACCTCCTCTGGGTGGAGGCCGACGGCAGCCGCGCGAAGGACCACCTGCTCGAGGCGAACCTGCGCCTCGTCGTGTCGCTGGCCAAGCGCTACACCGGGCGCGGCATGGCCTTCCTCGACCTGATCCAGGAAGGCAACCTCGGCCTGATCCGGGCGGTCGAGAAGTTCGACTACACCAAGGGCTACAAGTTCTCCACCTACGCCACCTGGTGGATCCGCCAGGCGATCACGCGCGCGATGGCCGACCAGGCGCGCACGATCCGCATCCCCGTGCACATGGTCGAGCAGATCAACAAGCTGACCCGGGTGCAGCGGCAGATGCTGCAGGACCTCGGTCGCGAGCCCACGCCCGACGAGCTCGCCGCCGAGCTCGACATGGAGCCCGACAAGATCCTCGAGATCCAGGGCTACGCGCGTGACCCGGTCTCGCTCGAGACCACCGTCGGCGACGAGGCCGACTCCGTCCTCGGCGACTTCATCGAGGACACCGACGCGCCGGTCGCCGCCGAGGTCGTGACGTTCGGCCTGCTGCAGGAGGAGCTGCAGGACATCCTGCGCACGCTGCCTCCGCGGGAGGCGGCCGTCGTGAGCCTGCGCTTCGGCCTGACCGACGGCCAACCGCGCACGCTCGACGAGATCGGCAAGGAGTTCGGCCTGACCCGGGAGCGGATCCGCCAGATCGAGGCCCGCACCCTGTCGAAGCTGCGCCACCCCAGCCGGTCGCAAAAGCTGCGCGACTACCTCGAGTAGCCCGCGGATGCAGCTGCGCATCTTCACCGAGCCCCAGCAGGGCGCGAGCTACGACGAGCTGCTCGCCGTCGCCCGGTCGACCGAGGAGTGCGGGTTCGACGCGTTCTTCCGCTCCGACCACTTCCTGCACATGGGTGGCGTCGACCCGTTGCCCGGCCCCACCGACGCCTGGGTGACGCTGGGCGGGCTGGCCCGGGAGACCTCGCGAATCCGGCTCGGCACGCTGGTCACGTCGAGCACGTTCCGGCTGCCCGGGCCGCTCGCGATCGCCGTCGCGCAGGTCGACGCCATGAGCGGCGGCCGGGTCGAGCTGGGCATCGGCACCGGCTGGTACGACGCCGAGCACCACGCCTACGGCATCCCGTTCCCGCCGCTGGGCGAACGCTTCGAACGGCTCGAGGAGCAGCTCGACGTCATCACCGGCCTGTGGCGTACGCCGGTCGGCGAGAGCTTCTCCTACGACGGCAGCCACTACGCGGTCCAGGACTCCCCCGCGCTGCCCAAGCCCGTCCAGACTCCACACCCGCCGATCGTCATCGGCGGGCACGGCGCGCACCGAACGCCCCGGCTGGCCGCGCGCTACGCCGCCGAGTACAACGTGCCGTTCCCGTCGCTGGAGCAGACCCGGACCCAGTTCGAGCGGGTGCGGGCGGCCTGCGCGGAAGCCGGCCGCGACCCGGCGTCACTCGTCTGGTCGGTGGCGCTCGTCGTCGCCTGCGGCCGCGACGACGCCCAGGCCGCGCGGCGAGCGAAGGCGATCGGCCGCGAGCCCGACGAGGTGGCGGTCAACGGGCTCGGCGGCACCCCGGCGCAGGTGGTCGACACGCTCGGCCGCTTCGCGGAGGTCGGCGTGCAGCGTGCCTATCTGCAGGTGCTGGACCTGGCCGACCTCGATCACCTCGACCTGCTCGCCGAGACGGTCCTGCCCCAGGTCAGCTGACCGCGCGGCGGTAGCGGCGTACCGCCAGCGGTCCGAAGATCGCGAGCATCCCGGCCGCGTAGGCGATCGTCACCCAGACATCGGTGGCGGTCGGACCGCCGAGGACGAGGTCGCGGACCGCGTCGACCGTGTAGCTCACCGGCTGGTGGTTGGCGAACGCCGCGAGCCAGCTCGGCATCGTCTGCGTCGGCACGAACGCGCTGGACGCGAAGACGAACGGGAAGATCAGCGGAAACGCCGCAGCCTGCGCGCTCTCGGCGTTGCCCACCGACAGCCCGACGATCGCCATCACCCAGCTGAACGCATAGCCGACGAAGATCAGCAGCAGCATCGCGAAGACGAACTGCCACCACGACGTGTGCACCCGGAAGCCGACCGCGAAGCCGACGACGATCATGATGATGACGACGAACACGTTGCGGACGACGTCGGCGAGGGTGCGCCCCGCGAGCACGGCCGAGCGCGCCATCGGCAACGACCGGAAGCGCTCGATGAGCCCCTTGTTGAGGTCCTCGGCCAGCCCGATACCGGTCTGCACGCCACCGAACATGACCGTCTGCACGAAGATGCCGGGCATCAGGAAGTCGACGTACGACGCCCCCGGCACGTTGATCGCCCCGCCGAAGACGTAACGGAACAGCAGCACGAACATCACCGGCTGCACGAACGAGAAGACGACCAGCTCGGGGATCCGGGTGATGCCGAGCAGGTTGCGCCAGGTGATGGTGAGCGCATCGGAGACGGCCCACCGCAGCGAACCGTTCCAGCCCCGGGCGGGCGCGGCGATGCTCATGAGGCCTTGGCCTCCGGCTCGGCCTCTTCCTCGTCGGTCGCGGTGCGCCCGGTGAGCGACAGGAACACGTCGTCGAGGCTCGGCTCGTGCACGTCCAGGTCGGTGACCTGCACGTCGGCACCGTCGAGTGCGCGCACCACCTCGACCAGCCCGCGGGCGCCCTCCTCGAGGGTGACCCGCACCTTGCGCCTGTCGTTGCCGTCGCGCACGTGCCCGACCGCCGCCAGCGCCCGGCGCGCCTTGCCGGCGTCGCGCAGCCGGGCGATCTCGATCTCGACGACGGTCGACCCGTAGTCGGCCTTCAGCTCGGTCGCCGTGCCCTCGGCGATGACCCGGCCGTGGTCGACGACCGCGATGCGGTCGGCCAACCGGTCGGCCTCCTCGAGGTACTGCGTCGTCAGGAGCAGGGTGGTCCCTTCCGCGACGAGGTCGTCGATGACGCCCCACAGGGAGGTGCGGCTGCGCGGGTCGAGCCCGGTCGTCGGCTCGTCGAGGAAGAGCACCGGCGGGTTGTTGACGAGGGCGGCCGCGAGGTCGAGCCGGCGGCGCATCCCGCCGGAGTACGTCTTGACCGTGCGGTCGCCGGCGTCCGCGAGGTCGAACCGGGCCAGCAGCTCCGCGGCACGACGACGCGACACGTCCTTCGGCAGGTGGTTGAGCCGGCCCACCATGAAGAGGTTCTCGAGGCCGGTGAGGTTCTCGTCGACCGCGGCGTACTGCCCCGCCAGGCCGATGCGGCGGCGTACGCCGTCGGGGTCGTGCGCCACGTCGACGCCGGCCACCTCGGCACGGCCGGCGTCGGGACGCAGCAACGTCGTGAGAATGCGCACGCAGGTCGTCTTGCCGGCGCCGTTGGGACCGAGCAGGCCGAGCACGGTCCCGGTGGCCACCTCGAGGTCGACGCCGTCCAGCGCGTGGACGCTCCCGAAGTGCTTGACCAGGCCCTCGGCACGGATGGACACGTCGGGCATGGCGGCCAGCATGCCAGTGGAGGATCGCGGGGAAGGCGGCGGCTCACCGTTCCGAGAGCTGCGGTGGCGGGCCCGCACCGGACCGAGTTTCGGTCAATCGGGGACAGAACGCCTGGGCATGCTGCAGGCTGTCTGCGGCACATCCCGCACAGCAGCATGGAGCAATCCGGTGATCCGTCGTACCCGTGTCGCCAAGACCGGTGAGGTCAAGGTCACGTTCTCCCTCCCGCAGTCCGAACCCGCAGGCAGCGTCTCCGTCGTCGGCGACTTCAACGACTGGACCCCCGGCAAGCACGTGCTGGCCCGGCGCGCCAACGGCACCCGCAGCGTGTCGGTGACGTTGCAGGCCGGATCGCAGGCCCACTTCCGCTACCTCGGCGAGCACGGGCACTGGTTCGACGACGGCGACGCCGACGCGATCGACGCCGACGGCAGCAGCATCCGCGCCTGACCCGCCCGCGGCGCCGTCAGTAGCCGAGCTCGTCGAGCCGGTCGTCGTCGATGCCGAAGTGGTGGGCCACCTCGTGCACGACCGTCGTGCGCACCTCGTCGACCACGCCCGCCTCGGTCGAGCAGATCCGGAGGATCGGCACCCGGTAGATCGTGATGCGGTCGGGCAGCACGCCCGCGTAGTCATGGGTGCGCGAGGTCAGCGGCACGCCCTCGTAGAGGCCGAGCAGGTGCGGATCCGCCGAGGACTCTTCGACGAACACCGCGACGTTGTCCATGAGCCGGGCGAGCTCGGCCGGAATCCCGTCGAGGGCCTCCCCCACGAGCTCCTCGAACCGGTCCCGCGGCACGTCCATCACGGACACCACGGTATGGTCTTCTCGTCACCCGGTCGGTCGGCGCAGCGGGAACACCGCGAGCGCATAGCACGTTATCGACCATGACGGGTCGCCGCGGACGCCGCGGATCAGGCCTAGCCGACCGAATGCACACCGCCTCACCTCGAGGCTTCATCGATTCCGAGGTGTACGAACCATGACCCCGCCTGCCCTGGCCGTTGTCGAAGACGACGACATCGTCGACGAGGTCGTCGCGCACGACGACGACGTCAACGAGCCGTCGCTCGACGAGGAGGCGCCGACCACCGACCTGGTCCGGCTCTACCTGACCGACATCGGCAAGGTCGCGCTGCTCAACGCCGAGCAGGAGGTCGAGCTCTCCAAGCGCATCGAGGCCGGCGTCTACGCCCACGAGCTGCTGCGCCGGGCCCAGGCCGGCGAGTCGCCCAAGATCTCCAAGAAGCGCCGCGACGAGCTGCGGCTGCTGTTCGCCGACGGCGAGCGGGCGAAGCGGCACCTGCTCGAGGCCAACCTGCGCCTGGTCGTCTCGCTGGCCAAGCGCTACCAGGGCAAGGGGCTCACGCTGCTCGACCTCGTGCAGGAGGGCAACATCGGTCTGGTGCGCGCGGTCGAGAAGTTCGACTACGCCAAGGGCTACAAGTTCTCGACCTACGCGACGTGGTGGATCCGCCAGGCGCTGCAGCGGGCGATCGCCGACCAGGGCCGCACGATCCGCGTGCCGGTGCACATGGTCGAGCAGATCAACAAGGCGGTGCGCATGCGCCGCCACCTCGACCAGCAGCTCGGCCGCCCGCCGACGTTCGAGGAGATCGCCACGCAGCTCGGCACGACCGCGGAGAAGATCGAGGAGATCCTCGGCTACGGCCAGGACACCGTGAGCCTGGAGGCGCCGGTCGGTGACACCGGCGACACCCAGCTCGGCGACCTCATCGAGGACTCCGACACGCTCGCCGCGACGACCGCGGTGGAGTACCACGACATGCAGCGCCGGCTGGGTGAGCTGCTGGCGACCCTGCCCGAGCGTTCGGCGACGGTCATGTCGCTGCGCTACGGCGTCTTCGACGGCCGCACGCGCACGCTGGCGGAGGTCGGCAACGAGCTCGGGCTGACCCGCGAACGGGTCCGCCAGATCGAGCGCGACACGATCAAGCAGCTGCGCCGCAGCGGCAACGCCGAACCGCTGCGCGCCTACCTCGACTGACGCGCGACAACGCTCTGGGCCACACTCGGCGTCGTGCTGCTCGACGGTGACGGATGGACTCGCTGCCGGCGCGGCCATCGCCACTGGGGCCGGCACGGCGCCGCCGGCCTGCTGCTGCACCACCTCGACCCCGGCGGCACCTGCTGGGTGCTGCTGCAGCACCGCGCCTGGTGGAGCCACCACGGCGGGACCTGGGGCGTGCCCGGCGGCGCGATGGCGCGCGGCGAGTCAGCGGTCCAGGCAGCGCTGCGCGAGGTGTCCGAGGAGGTCACCGTCGACCTCGCGGCCGTACGGGTGACCGGCGAGCTGGCCGACGACCACGGCGCGTGGAGCTACACGACGGTGCTCGCCGACTGCGGCGAGCGGCTCGCCTGCGCCCCCTGCAGCGCGGAGAGCACCGACGTGCGCTGGTTCGCCACGGAAGACGTCGGCGGGCTCACCCTGCATCCGGGCTTCGCCGCGACCTGGCCGCAGCTCCTGCCGCTCCTGGGCTGACCCGCCCCCTCTACCCTGCTAGACGTGACGGAGGCAGCGAGCGACGCCGCGCGGGCGCGATTCGGGCAGAAGCTGCCGGTGCGGATGCTGCACGACCGGGTGCTCGTGTGCCTCGACTCCGAATCCGGTGAGCGCCGCTCGTCTGCCGGCATCGTGATCCCGGCGACCGCGAAGATGGGCAAGCGCCTGGCCTGGGCGCGGGTGGTCGCGGTCGGCAGCAACGTGCGCAGCGTCGAGCTCGACGATCGGGTCCTCTTCGACCCGGAGGACCGGGCCGAGGTCGAGCTGCACGGCGACGACTACGTCCTGCTGCGCGAGCGCGACATCCACGCCGTGGCATCGGAGCGGCTGACCGACGGGGGCACCGGCCTCTACCTGTGACGTCGACCACCTTTGTTGACTCGAAGTCAGTAGGTACCTAGCGTCCGCAGCATCCCCTCCCCGCCAGGAGCCTTCGATGCCGCCTGCCCGCACCACCACCCGTCTCCTCGCCGGCGCCGCCGCCGCGGCCGCCACCGCCGGAATCGCCGCGTCCCTCCGCCGCGGCGACCCGGGTCCCGATCCGGCAGCCGACCACGGCCTCGGCAGCCTGCACGGCCGCGAGCTGACCGTCACGACCTCGGACGGCGTACGCCTGCACGTCGAGGAGCTCGGGCCGGACGACGCGCCGGTCACCGTCGTCCTCGCCCACGGCTACACCCACCACCGGCACGCCTGGCACTACCAGGCGAGACATCTTGCGGAGGAGATCGACGCCCCCGCGCGGGTGCTCGTCTACGACCACCGCGGGCACGGCCGCTCCGACGCCTCGCCTCACGGCACCGCCACCATCGAGCAGCTCGGGCACGACCTCGCCCAGGTGATCGCCCAGTGCGCGCCCACGGGTCCGCTGGTCCTCGGCGGTCACTCGATGGGCGGCATGACGTTGATGGCGTTCGCCGAGCAGTACCCCGACCTGGTGCGCGAGCGCGTCGCCGGCGTCGCCCTGGTCGGCACGTCGTCGGGCGGGCTGGCCGAGGTGACCCACGGGCTGCCGGCCCCACTGGTGCCCCTCGTGCGCTGGGCACTGCCACGCCTCAACGAGCGGCGGCGCCGGCAGGCCGCGGCGGGCAAGAAGCCGCCCGCACCGTCGGCCGCCGGCACCCGCCGGCTCCTGTTCGGGACCAACCCCTCAGCGGCTCAGGTCTCTTTCGTCGCGCAGCTGACCGCCGACTGCTCGGCCGACACGGTCGCCGACTTCTACTACACCTTCGAAAACCACGACCGCGGGGCCGCGCTGGCGGCGTTCCGGGAGATTCCGGTGCTCATCGTGGCCGGCGGCAAGGACGCCCTCTGCCCCGAGGCGCACAGCCGGACGATGGCCCAGCTGCTGCCCGACGCGGAGCTCGTCGTCTACCCGGACGCGGGCCACATGGTGCACTTCGAGCACCACGACGACGTCAACGCGCGGTTGGCGCGGTTCGTCCAGCACGCGATCGCCCGCGCAACCGCCGCCGCATGAGCGCGCCCGCCGAGGGCGAGGTGACGTTCTCGGCCACCGACCTGCTCGGGATCGACGACATCGCCGACCCCTACCCGGCCTACCAACGGATGCTCGACGAGGGGCCGATCGTCGCCCCCGACGGGCTGTTCGCGCTCTTCCCGACCTACGACGAGTGCTTCCAGGTGATCACCGACCCGGCCTCGAGCGTCGACCGCGAGAAGGCCGCCCTCTTCCAGCAGCTGATCTCGCCGGCGCTGTCGGAGGAGCAGCGCGCGGAGAACCGCCGGGGCCGGGTCTTCCTCTTCATGGACCCCCCCGACCACACACGGCTGCGCCGGCTGGTCAGCAAGGCCTTCACCCGCCGTACGGTCGAAGGGCTGCGGCCCTGGGTCGAGCGGCTGGCGGCCGAGATGCTCGACACGGCCGTGGCGCGCGGCCGGATCGAGGTGGTGGAGGACATCGCCTACCCGCTGCCGGTCGCGGTCATCAGCGAGATGCTCGGCGTGCCGAAGGGTGACCGCGACACCTTCGCCGGCTGGTCGCACGTGCTGGCCCGCAGCCTCGACAGCACGCTGTCGGTCCCGGGTGGCGAGGAGTTCCGGCAGATCCGATCCTCGGCGGATGACTTCCGCGCCTACGTCGGCGCGCTCGCCGACGAGCGCCGGGCACGCCCGCGCAAGGACCTGATCAGCGCCCTGGTCGCGGTCGAGGCCGAGGGCGACCGGCTGTCCAACGAGGAGCTGATCTCCACCTGCATGCTGCTCCTCATCGCCGGTCACGAGACCACGGTGAGCCTCATCGGCAACGGCATGCTGGCGATGCTGCGCCACCCGCAGGCGCAGGCGCAGCTCGCATCGACGCCCGAGCTGGCGGAGGGCTTCGTCGAGGAAGTGCTGCGTTACGACCCGCCGGTGCAGATGACGATGCGGGTGGCCGGCGCCCCGATGACGGTCGGCGGCCACGACGTCGCCGAGGGCGGCGTCATGGTGCTGGCGCTGGCCGCCGCCAACCGTGACCCGCGGCAGTTCAGCGACCCGTTGCGCTTCGACCCGACGCGCGCGGACGCACGGCACCTGGCCTTCGGCAGCGGCATCCACTTCTGCCTGGGCGCGCCGCTGGCGCGGATGGAGGGCCAGGTCGTGCTGCCGCGGATGGCACGGCGGTTGCGCAACCCGCGGCTCGCGGCCGGCGACCCGCAGCCGATGGCCTACAAGGACAACATCGTGCTCCGCGGCCTCTCCCGGCTGCACCTCGAGTTCGACACCTGACTGCCCGTCGCGCTCGGCGTACGACGGCTCGTCAAACGCTCTCCACGAGGCCCACCCGGCGGCAGAACAGACAGTCAGACGCCCAACGCGTCGGCGAGCCGGAGCAGGTGCTGCGACGGGCTGCCGAAGAGCAGCTCGCTGGTCTTGGCCCGCTTGAAGTACAGGTGCGCCGGGTGCTCCCAGGTGAAGCCGATACCGCCGTGCACCTGGATGTTGGTCGCGGCGCAGAACAGGGACGCCTCCGAGCAGAACGACTTCACGGTCGGCGCCACCGTCGACAGGTCCTCGCCGGGGCGGTCCGCGACCCACGCGCCGTAGGCCGCGAGCGACGCGGCCGACTCGGTGCGCAGGAGCATGTCGGCGCACTTGTGCTTGACCGCCTGGAAGCCGCCGATCGGCCGGCCGAACTGCGTGCGGGTGCGCGCGTAGCCCGAGGCGATCTCCAACGTACGGCGTGCCCCGCCGACCTGCTCGGCGCCGAGCAGCACCGCGCCGACGTCGAGGGCCCGCCGCACTGCGGCCTCGTCGCCGACACGACGTGCCGTCACGCCGGAGAGCTCCAGGCGCGCGAACCGGCTCGTCGGGTCGAGCGGGCGCTGCGCGGACAGCGACAGCCCATCGGCGTCGCCGGCGACGGCGAACAGCCCGAGCCCGTCACCGGCGCGGGCAGCCACCAGCAGCAGCTGTGCCGCCCGGCCGAAGGGCACCAGCGACTTGACGCCGTCGAGCCGCCAGGCATCGCCGTCGCGGCGCGCCGCCAACGCGACCGCGTCGAGGTCCCACGAGCCGGACTCCTCGGCCACGGCAAGGGTCGCGATGGTCGACCCGTCCGCGATGGAGGGCAGCCACTCCTTGCGCGCGCCGTCGTCACCGGCGAGCAGCGCGGCGACCGAGAGCACCGCCGAGGGGAAGAACGGCGACGGCAGCAGAGCCCGTCCGAGCTCTTCGACGACGACGGCCGTCTCCTGCCAGCCGGCCCCGCTCCCGCCGTACTCCTCCGGGATCGCGAGCCCGCACACGCCGAGCGCTGCGAGGTCGCGCCACAGCGCCGCGTCGTAGCCCTCGTCGGTGGCCATCACCCGGCGCACCTCGGCCTCGGGCGACCGCTGCTCGAGGAAGCGGCGCACGGAGTCGCGCAGCGCCTGCTGCTCCTCGGTGACGGTGAACTGCTCCAGCTCCACGGCTCAGGCCCCCCGCCGGCTCTCTGCCCACGTCTTGCCCGCCTCGACGTCGATGTCGCGCGGCAACCCGAGCACCCGCTCGGCCAGGATGTTGCGCTGCACCTCGCCGGTGCCGCCGCCGATCGTCAGGGCGCGGGCGAACAGGAACCCGTAGGACCACGCCGAGCCGTCGGCACCGAGCGGCCCCGCGCCGTGCAGCACGCCGTTGCCGCCGGCGAGGTCACGGGCGAGGTCCATCACCTCCTGGCCGTGCTCGTCGGCGAGCACCTTGCGCACCGACGCCTCCGGACCCGGCGGCTTGCCGGTGACCGACGCCGCGAGCATGCGCAGCCGGATCGTGCGCAGCACCTCGGCGTGCACGTACATCTGCGCCACCCGCCGCCGCAGCTCGTCGTCGCCGGCGCCGCCCTGGGCGCGCACGACGTCGACCAGGTCGTACGCCGTGGGGCCCTGGCCCCACAGCACCCCGCCCGACGACAGCGAGACCCGCTCGTTGCCGAGCGTCACCTTCGCCAGCGCCCAGCCGTCGTTGACCTCGCCGACGACGTTGGCGGCCGGGAGCCGCACGTCGTCGAAGAACACCTCGTTGAACAGGTGCTCGCCGGTCATCTCGATCAGCGGCCGCACGGTCACGCCCGGGGTGTCCATCGGGCAGATGAAGTAGGTGATGCCGCGGTGCTTCGGCGCGTCGGGGTCGGTGCGGGCGAGCAGGATGCCGAACTTCGACACGTGGGCCCCGGAGGTCCAGACCTTCTGGCCGTTGACGACCCACTCGTCGCCGTCGCGCACCGCGCGGGTCGACAGCCCGGCGAGGTCCGACCCGGCCCCCGGCTCGGAAAACAGCTGGCACCAGATCTCCTCGCCGGCGAGGATCGGCAGCAGATAGCGCTGCTTCTGCTCCTCGGTGCCCGCGTGCACGATGGTCGGGCCGGCCCACCCGATGCCGATCTGGTTGCTCGGCCGCCGGACTCCGGCCCGCCGCAGCTCGTCGTCGATGATCAGCTGGTGCACCGCGTCGGCCCCGAGGCCCCAGGGCTTCGGCCAGTGCGGCGCAACGAGGCCGGCCTCGGCAAGTTGGCGGCCGGTCGGGTGCGGGTGCTCGTCGAGCCACCGGCGTAGGGCGATCCGGCGCGGGTCGTCGTCGCCGGGAAGTTCGAGGTCTGGTTCCGCGCTCACAGTGCGGGACCGTATAACGGTTCCCATGGAAGAGGAGCGGGCCACCGAGGTCGTCGACCGGCTGCGGGCCGGCGGGGTGATGGCGCACCTGCAGCGCGCCGGCGTGTTCCAGTTCGGCGTCCGCGTGGTCATCCCCGACGGTCGTGAGGCGATCTGGGACACCGACGGCGCCGCCGGCCTAGAGGCCACCATCATGCGCGACGGCGAGCTGGTCGGCTACGTCCCCACCATCCCCGGCTCGGAGACCTACGACGTAGAGCAGACCGTCGCGGCCATCGCCCGCGCCGACTACGACGCGCCGCTGTAGGTCAGACGCCCTCGGCGCCGGCCGGCCAACCGGGCACGCCCTCGTCGAGCTGTACGCCGAAGGACCGCAGGGAGCCCGACACCAGGCGGTAGAAGCCGGCGAGCATGACCAGCTCGACCAGCTCGGCCTCGGACAGCTGCGCGGCCAGCCGGTCCCACGTCGGCTCCGACACCTCGCCGTGGAGGCACAGGTCGTCGGCGGCGGCGATGAAGTCGAGCTCGCGCGGCGACCAGCGGTCACCCGGGTCCTCGTGGGTGAGGGCCGCGACGTCGTCCTGCGACAGCCCGGACGCGAGGCCGATCAGCGTGTGCTGGCCGAACTCGTAGACCGACCTGCAGCGCCAGCCCACCCGCAGGATGACGACCTCCCGCTCGCGCTCGCCGAAGCTGCTGCGCCGCAGCAGCTGCCCGCCGAGCCGGTTGAACTGCTTGAGCACCATCGGGTTGTGCGCGACGGTGGCGAAGATGTTCAGCGGCTTGCCGTCGCGGGCGAGCGTCTTCGAGAGCATCTCGGCGACCTCGGGCGACGGGTCGGTGACCGGGGCGATGCGGGGCTTCTGCATGCCGCCAGACGCTACCGGTCGAGCGCGGCCAGCCTCTCCTCGTCCTTGCGCCGCTTGGCGTCGGCCGCGGCCACCAGCTCGTCGACGCGGGCGGCCGGCCAGATCACGACCCCGTCGTCGTCGGCGACCACCACGTCGCCGTCGTGCACCAGCACACCCGCCACCACCACGCTGCCGCCGACGCGACCCGGGCCGTCCTTGCGGGAGGCCGCGGGCGTCGCGCCGCGGCACCAGACCGGCAGCCCGAGCGCGGCGATCTCGGCCGAGTCGCGGACCGGCCCGTCGGTGACGACGCCGGCGATGCCGAGACCCAGCAGCTCACGCGCGACCAGGTCGCCCATGACCGCGGTGCGGGACTGCGCGGCGCCACCGACGACGAGCACGGTCCCGGGCGCGGGCGAGGCGGCGGCGACGTCACGCATCGCGGCGTTGTCGTCGCGGCCCACTGCCGCCACGAGCGCGCGCCCCACGACCCGCTGCCCCTGGCGGAGCGCCCGCACCAGGGGGTCGAGGACGCCCTCACCCCCGGTCGCGTCGGAAGCCAGGGTGGTGGCCAGCCAGTCCGGCAGGTCGCTCATCGGTCGTACTCGCGCAACGCCTGCTCCGCCTCGGCCAGCTGCTCGCGCAACTGGCTGGCGCGCTCCTCGACCTCCGAGCGGCAGGCCTCCACGGTCTCGGCGATCAGCCCGCTCACCTGCGCGTCGTCGATGAGCTCGGCCAGCGCGGCAACGGCCCCCGCCCGCACCGGCACAGCCTTGCCGCCCACCCGCTTGCCGCCCCGTGCGGCCTCCGCCGTCCATCGGCCGTCGGCGAAACGCAGCGTCAAGTGGACCGGCCCGGGCGGCTTGCGCCGACCGACTCGCGCCGACGTGCGCTTCGCGGCGGCGGGCGTCGCCGGCGCGGCCGTGCGCAGCGGCGGCTTCTCCGCCCGCTTGCGGGGGCGCGACACGGCAGCGGGAGCGCCGGCAGGCGCCGAGACGGCCGGTGTCGCAGACTCGGGTTCGAGAACCTCGGACGGCGGGCTGCCCTGCTTCTCCGGCGTACGCCGTCCCGCCGCCCCCGGCAACGCCAGCTCCCCGGGCGCGAACGGGATCTCGTCGCCGCTGAGGCGCACGACGATGAACTCGCTCTGCACCGACGGGTCGCCGACCCGCAGCACCGGCCCGCGGGTACCGGCCGGCAGCCCGGCGGACGGCGTGCGGATCACCACGCGCGGTGCGCGCCCGGCCTGCACGTCGGCGCGCAGCTGGTCGACCTGCTCGTCGGTGAGCGGCGACGGCACGGCGCGAGCGCTGCGGCGAGGAGGCATCGCGACTGATCCTAGGGCGCGGCCGTGCGCGAGACTGTCGCCATGGACGCCGAAGACTTCGAGGCAGTGCTGAAGACCGTGCGGCAGTTCGTCCGCGAGGAGGTCGTCCCGCGCGAGGACGAGATCGAGGCGGCGGACGCGGTCCCCGACGAGATCTGGGCGCAGGCCAAGGAGATGGGCCTGTTCGGGTTCTCGATCCCGGAGGAGTACGGCGGCCTCGGGCTGACGATGAGCGACGAGGTGCGGCTGGCCTTCGAGCTGGGCTACACCACCCCGGCGTTCCGGTCGATGTTCGGCACCAACAACGGCATCGGCGGTCAGGTCATCCTGCTCGACGGCACCGAGGAGCAGAAGCAGCACTACCTGCCCCGGCTGGCGACCGGCGACTACGTCACGTCGTTCGCGCTGACCGAGCCCGACGCCGGCTCCGACCCGAGCACGCTGACCACGTCGGCCCGGCGCGACGGCGAGCACTACGTCATCAACGGCGCGAAGCGCTTCATCACCAACGCCCCGCTGGCCGACCTGCTGATGGTGTTCGCCCGAACCAACCCCGACGACAGGGGACCGCGCGGCATCTCCTGCTTCGTCGTCCCGCGCGACACGCCCGGCATCACCCTCGGCCCGCGCGACAAGAAGATGGGGCAGTCCGGTGCCTGGACCTCCGAGGTCTTCTTCGACGACGTACGGGTGCCCGCCGACACCCTCGTCGGCGGCGTCGAGGGACAGGGCTACACGACCGCGATGAAGGCACTCGCGCGCGGCCGGCTGCACATCGCGGCGATCTGCACCGGGATGGCCGGCCGGATCATCGACGAGATGACGTCCTATGCGCTGACCCGCCAGCAGTCCGGCAAGCAGATCTCGGAGTTCCAGCTGATCCAGGGTCTGCTCGCCGACTCGCAGACCGAGATGTACGCCGGACGCGCCATGTGCGTCGACGCGGCCGCGCGCTACGACAGCGGTGAGGACCGCCGCATGGGGCCCGCCTGCTGCAAGTACTTCTGCAGCGAGATGGTCAACCGGGTGGCCGACCGCGGGGTGCAGGTGCACGGCGGCATGGGCTACATGCGCGGGGTGCCGGTGGAGCGGTTCTACCGCGACGTCCGCGTGTTCAAGATCTACGAGGGCACCAGCCAGATCCAGCAGGTAGTCATCGCCAAGGCAATGCTCCGCGCGGCGGCCGAGCGCAGCGGCTGAACGCCGCGTGGCCTGGCCCCATCGGGCTATCGCGGCATGGCCATTCCGACTCAGATGCGGGGATTCGCTGTTCGTCCGTTCGGGCCTCGTGTTGTGGTGTGCAGGTACGGGACAGTCGTCTGACGGCTGTCGGTCGAGGGGGCGTACGTGCCACTAGCCGTGGCTGCACAGGATGCGAAGGCGTGGTCGTCATGGCTACGCCTCGCCCGGCTGCAGACCGGCTTCGCCGTGACCCAGGGCCGGGTCTCCGCGGCGATGCGCGAGCCCGACACGGTCACCCGGGTCGTGCAGCTCCTCGTGCAGGAGATCGCCGCGTTGCCGGCGGTCGGGCAGGCCGTCCTCAGCGCCCCCGACGACCCCGACTTCCTCGTCTTCGCCCACTACCAGCGGGCCTCCACCGTGTGGCTCGACGAGCTTGCCGGCCGCGGTGTGATCAGTGCGCAGCGCGGCGAGGGCACCCGCCGGTTCGAACGCGCGCTGCTCGACTACGCCGGGCTCACCGCAGCAGACGCCCTCACCGAAGCTCGGGCCCCCGGTCCCTCCGCCGCGGCCCCGGGGGTGGGCACGGCGAAGCGCGGCGGCAGACGCCGGCTCGTGCTCGACCTTTCCTGGCCGGCGGCGGAGCCGGCGAACGGCAGCGTCAGCCGGTGAAGCGCGCGAGCCTGGCCACCGCGCTGTCCAGCTGACGCTGCGCGGCGGTCATGTCGCGGACGCCGGCGAGGAGCACGGAGAAGACCACCCGGCGGCCGTCGGGAGTCGCGGTGAAGCCGGACAGCGTCCGGACGGCGGTCAGCGTGCCGGTCTTGGCCCGCACCCGCCCGGTCAGCCAGGGTCCGCACAGCCGCGCGGCGAGCGTGCCGTCGAAGCAGGACCGCGGCAGCCCGCCGCGCAGCGCCGGCCCGATGGCGCTCGCGTCGGCGGCACGCAGCCAGGCGACCAGCTCCGTGGGGGCCTCGCGGTTCCAGTAGGACAGGCCGGATCCGTCGTACACCGCGCCGAGTGGCACGTTCATCGCCCGGGCCTGCGCGCCCAGCGCCTGGATGCCGGTGGCGCGGCTGCCGTGCCCGGTCAGGTGCGCGCCGACCTCGCGCAGGAGCATCTCGGCGTAGAAGTTGTCCGAGGCCTGCAGCATGTGCCCGACCAGCGACGACAGCGGTGCCGACCCGTCGGTCGCGAGCTGGGCGGTCGGCGCCCCCGCCGGCCGGCCGATCCGGGTCGGGCCGACGACCCCGATGCCGTGACGGGCGAGCGCGTCGCGCCAGAGCTGCGCGTTGCAGGGCGTGGGATCGGCGACGTACGCCGCGTCCCCGCGCCACCCGTTGCGGTCGACGCTGAACGCCGCGACCGGCCCGAGCTCGTCGGGTACGAAGCGCGGCTTCCAGCCCGGCGCGACGCTGTCGTGGGCGAAGCGCCCGTCGTCGACGTAGAGCGCGCCCTTGACGGTCCGCAGGCCCAGCCGAGACAGCACGGTGGCGAGGTTGTCGAGGTCACCCCGCCGCAGGCTGGGGTCGCCGGCGGCACGGAGCACGAGGTTGCCGGGCAGCACCCCGCCGACGATGCCGGTCGCGTTGACGTGCGGGGCGTCGGTCCACACGGCCGTGACGAAGCGGAACGCCGGACCGAGCTGCGAGAGCGCGGTGACCGCGGTGAAGACCTTCTGGTTGCTGGCCGGGGCCTGCGCGGTCGTCGGCCAGAGGCCAAAGGAGCCATGGCCGTCGATCTGCGCCTGCACGGCGATCTGCCCCGCAGTGCTGGCCCGCAGGTCGTTCAGGACCGCGCTGCGCAAGCCGGCGAGCGGATCGGTGGTCGCGCCGGCGGGTGACGCCGCGCCGAACCCGATGACCACGGCAAGCAGACAAGCGAGCACGGTTGTGACACGAGTGACGCGGGGGGCCATGAGGGGACCGTACGGACAGCAGCGCGCCGGGGAGCCCGAAACGGTCAACCATCACCCGAAAGACCCAGGTGCCCTAGCCTTGGCCGGGTGAGCGACAAGCCGCGCTGCCGCCCGGTGCCCCCGGAAACGCTGCGCCATGCCGCCGCCGCCGAGGGCACGCCGGAGGCCGAGCTGCTCGAGCGGCTCGAGGCGGCACTGGCCGCGCTGCCCCCGGCCGAGCGCTCGGCGGCCGTCGTCGCCTACGGGCTGGCAGAGGGCTCGGCCGGCGTCGCCGACGAGCTCTCTCTGTCGACCGAGGACGCCGAGGCGCTGTCGCGCAGCGCCCTGCAGCTGTTGCGCGGCGCGCTGTCGGATGTCGACGTCGACGAGCCGCAGGTGCACCCACGCGTGGCGCGCAGCCGGCGCCGCCACCTTCCGGCCGAGTGAGCCGACGCGCTGACCGCTCACTGAAAAGAGGCCCCCGACACTGTCTGGGACCTCTTTTCGCCGACCCGCCAGGTCGCCTCTCGGCACAGGTGCGCTCGTGGCGCCAATTGTTGGGACCGGGGGCCATGGAACGAGCCGGCAGGTGCACTGCCCCTCAGGGAGGCGGTAGCACCATGGGCTCCAACCTACAGGCCTGTCCGGGCATTCCGGGCCGTGACAGGGTGACGGTCATGGCGACGCCCCTGGCAGCGGCCCGCAGCCGTGTCCACGACGTGCGCCACCCCGCCCCCCTGCTCCTCGAGCTCGACCTCACCGCCGACCTGCTCGACGACGTCCCGTCGGATCCGTTGTCGGCGCTGCAGGCGCGCCGGCGTACGCCGCTTCGGGCCGTGCTCGACAACCTGCACGACGCGGCCGACGACCCGCGGGTCGCGGGGGTGGTGGCGAGGGTCGGCGGGCGGCCGAGCCTCGCGCGGGTGCAGGAGCTGGCGGACGCGGTGCGGGAGTTCCGGCGACACGGCAAGCCGGCGGTCGCGTGGGCGGAGACGTTCGGCGAGTTCGGGCCGGGCACGTCGGGCTACGTGCTCGCGACGGCGTTCGACGAGATCTGGCTGCAGCCCTCCGGCGACGTGGGGCTCCTCGGTGTCGCGGCCGGTGCATGGTTCCTGCGCGAGGCGCTGGACCGGGCGGGCGTGGAACCGCAGCTCGACCGGCGCTACGAGTACAAGAACGCCGCCGACCTGCTGCTGTCCCGGGAGTTTCGCGCGGCCCACCGGGAGGCGACGGCCCGGTTGGCGGCGTCGGCCTTCGAGCAGGTCGTCGCCGCGATCGCCACCGGCCGCGGCCTGGCCGCCGCCGACGTCCGGTCCCTGGTCGACCGCGCCCCGCTGATGGCGCAGGAGGCGCTCGACGCCGGGCTCGTCGACCGGCTCGGCTACCGCGACGAGGTCTACGCCGACCTGCGCCGCCGGCTCGGCCACGACGGCACCGTGCGGTTGCTCTACGTCGGTCGATACGAGCGACGCCACCGACTGCCCGAGCGGGTGGCCGGCGCCGTGCACCGCGACCGCCCGGTCGTCGCCCTCGTGCACGGCAGCGGCGCGATCCGCCAAGGGCGCAGCGGACGATCGTTCCCGACGGGAGCGGCGATGGGATCGGAAACGGTCGCGGCGGCGCTGCGGGCGGCCACGGCCGCCGGGCCGGTCAAGGCGATCGTCTTTCGCGTCAACAGCCCGGGCGGGTCCTACGTCGCGTCCGACACGATCTGGCGGGAAGTCGCCTGCGCCCGCGAGGCCGGCAAGCCGGTGGTCGTGTCGATGGGTGACGTCGCGGGGTCGGGCGGCTACTTCGTCGCCTGCGGCGCCGACGCGATCGTGGCCCAGCCCGGGACGCTGACCGGGTCGATCGGCGTGGTGGGCGGCAAGGCGGTGCTCACCGGCCTGCGCGAGCGGCTGGGCATCGGGCACGGCACGGTCACCGAGGGCCGCCACGCCCTGATGTTCTCGGCGCAGCAGGAGTTCTCGGCCGAGGAGTGGCAGCGGCTGCAGGACTGGCTCGACCGCGTCTACGACGACTTCACCGCGAAGGTCGCGGCGGGGCGCGGGATGAGCCGGGAGCAGGTGCACGAGGTGGCCCGCGGCCGGGTCTGGACCGGCGCCGACGCGCGGGAGCGCGGGCTCGTCGACGAGCTCGGCGGCCTGCACCGAGCCGCGGAGATCGCGTGTGAGCGCGCCGACCTGCCCGCCGGGACCGAGCTGCGCCGCTACCCCTCCGTCGGCCTGCCGGCACGGCTGCGGCGCCCGCGCTCCAGCGAGGATCCCGCGGCCGCGGCGGCGATGCACCTGCCCTGGGGCTCCTTCACCGACCTGGCCACCGTGCTCGGCCTGCCGGCCGCAGGCCCGCTGACGATGCCCGGCCTGCGCCTGACCTGAGGCGACCGGCTCAGCCGAGGTGGCGGTAGTCGCCGCGGTGCCAGACCAGCGGATCGGGGAGGTCACCGGCTTCGGCGTACGCGATCTCGGCCGTCACCAACCGGCGCCAGCCGAGGCCGCGCGTGTCGATCACGGTGCAGCCGGCCCAGGTGGTCACTCCCTCGAGCACCGGACCCCACTCGGTGTCGCGCCACCGGCGAGTGCGGAACACGCCGCCCGGTGCCGGGCGCAGGCCCGCGACCTCGTCGGCGACGTCGCGCTGCGCCCAGTCGAGCACCTGCACCGTGAACCGGCCCGACTCCTCGAGCCGCTCGAGCAGGTCGCTGTCCTCCGTGACGACGCCGACGATCTGCGCGGGCTCCACGACGAAACACGACGACACGGTCAGCCCGGCCGGGCGCCCGCCGGCAAGCGCCGTCCAGACCGTGACGCCGCCGGCAAGCCGGCCGCGCAACCGGCGGACCGGCTCGCGGTCGTCCTCGGCCGGCAGGAAGGGGTGCTCCCCATGGATCGACACCCGGCCATCCTCGCAAGCCACCGCAACCGATTCCCGCCTCCCGGCCTACTGAGTGGAACGGTTGTCGGACGGGGCACGGCAAATCCACCCCAATCGGCGGGGGACGGGGCTAGGGCAGCGTGTCGAGGAAGTCCAGCACGGCTCGGTTGAAGGGCTCGGGGTTCTCGAGGTTGGCCGCGTGCCCCGCGTCGGGGATCACGACCTTGCGCGCGCCCGGGATCTTGCTGGCCATGTAGTCGCTGGCCGCCTGGTAGCCGGCGTCGTTGTCCCCCACGACGACCAGCGTCGGCACCGCGATGGACGGCAGCGAGTCGATGACGCGAGCGTCGCGCTGGCTGAAGTAGCCGCGCGAGGCCCGGGCGAGCCCGGCGGCGCTGCGGTGGCGGGCCACCGCGGTCTCGGTCGCCTTCGGCAGCGCGTCGAGGCCCTTCTCGTCGTAGCGCTGGGCGAAGCGCTCGGCGGTGGCGTTCCAGCCGTCTCGCGCGCTGTCCTTGCGGAAACCGGGGCCGGTGCTCATCAGCATCAGGGCGCGGACCCGCTCCGGGTGGGCGAGCAGGAACTCGAGGGAGAGGAACCCGCCGAGCGAGAGTCCAGCGACGACCGCAGTGTCGGCGCCGACGTGGTCGAGCAGCGCGACCATGTCGCCCATCACCCGCTCGACGGTGTACTCCGCCGGGTCCTCGGGCGAGTCGGAGTCGCCGTGCCCGCGCAGGTCCCAGGTGACCACCTGGAACCGGTCGGCCAGGGCCGGGACCGTGGGGTCCCAGAGCCGGTGGTCGGTGCTGTAGGCGTGGGACAGCAGCACGGTGGGACCGCTGCCCTGCACGTCGTACCAGATGCCGACACCGTGGCGGTCGAGATAGGCCACTGCGGTCAGCCCTGCTCGGCCATACGGGCCTTGACCCGGCGCATGCCGGCGAGCCAGCGGTCGCGGTCGGCGGTGCGGCGGCGTTCGTACTCCACGACCTCGGGGTGCGGCAGCACAAGGAAGCGCTCGTCGCGGATCGCCTGGACGACGGCCTCTGCGGCATCCTCCGGCTCGACCACGCCGCCGGCCGCGAGCGTGGCGTTGTGGGTGCCGGCGGCCATGAGCATCGGGGTGCGCACGCCCTGCGGGCACAGGCACGACACCTTGACGCCGGCGTCGCCGTAGTTCATCGACAGCCACTCGGCGAACGCGACCGCGGCGTGCTTGGTCACCGTGTAGGTCGCCGAGTCGAGGTTCGTGAGCAGCCCGGCCGCCGAGGCGGTGGTGAGGATGTAGCCGTGGCCGCGCTCGACCATCCGCGGTACGAGGGCGCGCGCCGCGTAGACGTGCGCCATCACGTTGATGTTCCAGGAGCCCATCCAGTCGGCGTCGTCGTCACCGATGCCGCGACCGAGCCCGACGCCGGCGTTGGCGCAGAACAGGTCGATCGGGCCGATGTCGCGCTCGACCTTCTCGACGAGGTCACGGACCTGACCCTCGTCGGAGACGTCGACCTTCTCGGCGACCGCCTGCGCGCCGGTCAGGCCCTCGGCCGTCTCGCGGGCGCCGTCGAGGTTGCGATCGACCACGACCACGGCCTTGGCGCCCTCCCGGGCGAAGCGCTGGCACAGCGCGCGGCCGATGCCGCTGCCGCCACCGGTGACCACAACGACCTTGTCCTTGATCTCCATGGGCGCGACTCTAGGCCGAGCGCCACGTGCCCGCCGGTAGCGGGGGTTGGCGAGACCCCGATCGCCCCGTTACCGCCGGGCAGGTGCAGCGGGAGGAAGTCAGCGACCCTCGAAGTGACCCGGTCGCTTCTCACGAAAGGCCGCGAACGCCTCGCGCGAGTCGCTGGTCGACTGCACCACGGCCATGTGCGACGAGATCAAGTCGAGGTGGGTGCGCAGGTCGAGCCGAAGGGACTGGTAGGTCGCGCGCTTGATGACGCCTACCGACACCGGCGGCAGCGCGGCCAGCCGCTCGGCGAACTCGTAGGTCTTCGGCAGCAGCTCGTCATCGGGGTAGCAGTGGTTGGCGATACCGATGCGCTCGGCCTCCCGGCCGTCGACGAAGTCGCCGGTGAGCAGGAGCTCGAGGGCCTTGGCGACGCCGACGAGCCGGGGCAGCCAGAAGCACCCTCCGTCGCCGGGCACCAGGCCCACCCGGATGTAGCCCTCGGAGAACCGCGCCGACTCGCCGGCGAAGCGCATGTCGCACATCAGCGCCATGTCCATGCCCGCCCCGACCGCCGGGCCCTTGACCGCGGCGACAACGGGCTTGTCGAGGTCCTCGAGCGCGAGCGCGATCCGGTGGATGCGGTGGGTCAGCATCCGCTTGCGGTCGAGGGGGGTGGGCTCGACGCCCGACAGGTCGCCGAGATCGATGCCGGAGCAGAACGCGTCGCCCGCCCCGGTGAGGACGAGTGCGCGTACGCCGTCGTCGGCGGTCACCTCGCGCAGCGCGTCCGCCCAGTCGTCGATCATCGGCAGCGTGAAGGCGTTCTTGCGGTGCGGACGGTTGAGCAGGATCGTCGCGACCTTGCCGTCGACGGTGTACTCCAGGTCAGCCATGTCGCTCCTCGTCCGAAGTCAGTTGGGGCCAGAGGCCGTCGGCACCGGCGCGCAGCGCCTGCTCGCCGACGACCCGCGCCCAGTGCTGCTCGTTGCCGTACTCGTCGCGCCACGCCCACAGCCGGGTGGTGGCCTGGCGGAGCACGTGCTCGCGGGTGAAGCCGATGGCGCCGTGCACCTGATGGGCGAGCCGGGCGACCACGCCGGCCGTGCGACCCGCCTGCTCCTTGGCGGCGGCGACCCGTACCCGCGCCAGTGGTGCGCCGGCCTGCAGGTCGCGGACGGCAGCGTCGGCCGCGATGCTCGACGCGGCGACCACCCCGGCCATCTCGGCGAGGTGCTGCTGCACCGCCTGGAACCGCGCGATGGGCCGGCCGAACTGCACGCGTTGCTCGGCGTAGCCCACCGACAGGTCGAGCGCGCGCTCAGCAGCGCCGGACATCAGCACGGCCCGACCCAGCGCGCCGCGCAGCAGGAAGGCGTCGGCGGTCGCGTCCGGGCCGGGGGCGGCGGCCGCGGCGGCGACTGCCCCGTCGAACGTCACCTCGTCGCGGGGCTCGGAGGCGACGTTGCGGCCGGGCTGCACGTCGTAGGCCGAGCGGTCGAGCAGGAGCACCAGCGGCTCCGGGACGTCGACCAGCACCACGAGCCGCTCGGCCACCCGCGCCCAGGGCACGCGGGACAGCCGGCCCGACACCCGCCAGCCGTCGCCGACCCGGCGCAGGGTGAGCCCCTCACCGACCGCGGCGGCCAGCGGGCCCGACGGCACGTCGAGGCCGGCACCGGCGAGAAGCCAGCCGGCCAGCAACGCCGTCTCGGCGAGCGGGACGGGCGCGGCGTGGCGCCCCGCGGCCCGCAGCAGCGCGGCCGCCTCCACGAGTCCCGCGCCGGCACCGCCGCGCGCCTCCGGCACCGGAAGGAGAGTCATGCCCGCCTGCTCGAGCGCCTGCCAGACCTGCGGCGCCCAGCCGTCGCCGGCCGCCGCCTGATCGACGGCCTCCGGCGGGCAGGTGTCGGCGAACAGCTCCTCGGCGGTCGCGACGAGCAGGTCGTCGGCCATCGCGCCGTGTCCCATGCTCAGCGCTCCCCCGCCGACAGGGCGCGGGCCACGATGCCGCGCAGGATCTCGTTGGTGCCGCCGCGCAGGGTGAACCCGGGCGAGTGCAGCGTCGCGTGCGCGAGCCGGCGCGCCAGCGAGTCGGGCGCGGCGTCGGGGTCGGGCTCGACCGCGGCGACCAGGTGCGCCGCCTCGATGATCTCCTGCTCGAATCGGGTGCCGACGTCCTTGACCAGCGCCGCCTGGGTCGCCGGCGCCTGCCCCGCGGCCAGCGCGGCGGCGACCGACAGCGACATCTCCCGCAGCGTCATCAGCCGGGCGACCAGCGCGCCGACCTGCGCCGCCGCGACCGCGCCCGCATCGGCCTGCCGGGCCAGGTGACCGACCAAGCTGGCCAGCAGCAGGTACGTCGAGAGAAAACGTTCGGGCCCGCTGCGCTCGAAGGCCAGCTCCGCGGTGACCTGGCGCCACCCGGCACCCACCGCGCCCAGCACCCGCTCGTCCGGCACGAAGACGCCGTCGAGCACCACCTCGTTGAAGTGCGCCGCGCCGGTCAGCAGCTGGATCGGCCGCACCGTCACCCCGGCGGCGTGCAGGTCGACGACGAACTGGCTGAGCCCGGCGTGCCGGTCCTCGCCGAGCGGTTCACTGCGAGCGAGAACGAAGAACCACTGCGCCTCGTGCGCCCCGGACGTCCACACCTTCGTGCCGGTCAGCCGCCAGCCGCCCTCGACCCGGTCCGCCCGCGTGCGCACCGACGCCAGGTCGGAACCGCTGTCGGGCTCACTCATGCCGATCGCGAAGTAGCACTCCCCCCGGGCGATCCGCGGCAGGAAGAACTGCCGCTGCTCCTCGCTGCCGTGCTTGAGCAGCGACGGGCCGGTCTGCCGGTCGGCGATCCAGTGCGCGGCGACCGGCGCCCCGGCGGCGAGCAGCTCCTCGACGACGACGTAGCGCTCCAGCGCCGACCGGCCCTGCCCGCCGTACTCGGTGGGGATCGTCATCCCCAACCAGCCACGCTCCCCCAGCCGCCGGCTGAACGCCGCATCCCAGCCGGACAGCCACGTGTCGACGCCGGGAACCCACCTCCCGGCCGCGACCTCGTCCTGCAGGAACGCCCGCACCTCCCCGCGCAAGGACGTCGCTTCGGGAGGCAGCGCGGCGAGCGGGAAGCGGACATCGCGCAGGCTCACGGCGCCCTCACTTCACGTCGGAGGAGTGACCGGGGAAGACGTGCGCGTCGGGGTCGATCACGACGGCTGCGTTGTTGACCGCGGTGGCCGCCTCACCGAAGCCGGTGGCGATGAGGCGCACCTTGCCGTCGTACTCCGTGATGTCGCCGGCGGCGAAGACCCGCCGCAGGTTCGTGCGCATCGCCGAGTCGACGAGGATGTGCCGGCGCCGCAGCTCGATGCCCCACTTGGCGATCGGCCCGAGATCGGCAACGAACCCGAGCGCCGCGACGACCTCCTGCACCTCGAGGACGGTGCGCTCGTCGGTGGAGTTGTCGAACACCTCGACCGCCTGCACGTAGCCCTCGCCGCGGATCTCGGCGACCTCGTAGGGCGTCATGACGGTGCACGACGAGCCGAGCACCTTGGTCACGCTGCCCTCGTGCGCGCGGAACTTCGGGCGGCGGTGGATGAGCGTGACGCTCGTGCAGAGCGGCTCGAGGCTCATCGCCCAGTCGAATGCCGAGTCACCGCCGCCGACGATCAGCACGTCCTTGCCCTCGAGCTCGGAGAGCTTCGGCACGAAGTAGCGCAGCCCCCGGCCCTCCCAGATCTCGGCGCCGGGCAGCGGCCGCGGCGTGAACATGCCGATGCCCGCGGTGACAAGCACGGCCTTGGCGTGCACGACCAGCCCGCGCTCGGTGCGCACCACGACCTCGTCGTCGGTGTGCTCGAGCTCCTCGGCGCGCTGCCCGAGCAGGTACGTCGGGTCGAACTGGCCGGCCTGCTCGACGAGGGCGTCGGTGAGCGTCTGGCCCTTGACCGACGGGAACCCGGCCACGTCGAAGATCATCTTCTCGGGGTACATCGCGGTGACCTGGCCGCCGGGCTCGGGCAGCGAGTCCATCACGGCGACGGACATGCCGCGGAAGCCCCCGTAGTAGGCCGCGTAGAGACCGGTCGGTCCCGCGCCGATGATGAGCAGGTCGGTGTGTACGTCGTTCGCGCCGGGCTGCATGGCGAGCATCCTCCCGTGCCCGGCGACGCACGCCACCAGGAGGGGCCGAATCGGTTGCGCGGCGCGGCTCGAACGAGCACTGTGAGTAACGGCACGGCGACACGGGGGTGCGACATGACGGAGATGCGCGCGCGCAGCGTGCGCGTCGGCGTGCTCGTCACCTTCGGCGTCCTGACCACGCTGGTCGTCTACCGGCAGCTACCCGGCCACGCTCCCCTGCCCACGGCTGCCTTCGTGCCACTGGCGAGCACCGGAGCGCTCGGAGCGGTCGGCGTCGCCGTGCTGCCCTGGCGCCGGCTGCTCGAGGGTCGCTGGGGCGTCCTGCTGTTCTGCATCTGGTCGCTGCTCGACATCGCCCTGATCTCCGCGCTGGTCGCCGTCTCCGGCGCCAGCCACTCCCCCCTGTGGGCGATCTACCTCCTGACGACCGTCTTCTTCGCATCCTCCTACCCCTGGCGCGCCCAGCTCGTGCTGCTCGCCCTCACCGGCGCGTCGTACACCATCACCATCCACGTGGCCGGCGACGGTATGCCGGCCGCCACCCTCTTCTTCCGGCTCGTGGTGCTGCTGACGGCGTGGATGCTCGCGGCGTTCCTGTCGCGCGAGTTGCAGAAGTCGATGGCCGAGCACGACACCGCCCGCTCCGAGTCGGCGCAACGCGCCGAGGCGCTGACGCGCTCGCTGGAGGCGCTCGAGGACGCACACGTCCGGCTGGTGCAGCAGGAGCGGATGGCGGCAGTCGGCGAGACGGCCGCGACCGTCGCGCACGAGCTTCGCAACCCCCTCGCCGTCGTCAACAACGTGATCTACCTGGTCGGCGAGCAGGTCAACGACAACCAGTACCTGCGCCACCACCTCGACACCGCGCTGCGCGAGATCGGCACCGCGTCGCGGGTCGTGGCTGACCTGCTGGAGTTCACCCGGCCGCGCACGCCGCTGCCGCGGGAGACCGACCTTGACACGGTGCTTTCCGAGGCGATCGCCTCCGGCCCACCACCACCGACCGTCACGCTGCTCACCGACCTCGGCGACGAGCCGCTCACGCTCGTCGCAGACCCAGGGCACGTGGGCCACGCGGTACGCAACCTGCTTTCCAACGCCTACGACGCCACCATCGACCGCCCCGAGGGTGGGCACGTCCTCCTCACGGCCCGCGCGGACGAGCACACGGTCCGTGTCACGGTCACCGACGACGGCCCGGGCATGTCGGCGGAAGCCGGCGCGTCGCTGTTCCAGCCCTTCGCCACGACCAAGGCGCGGGGGGTCGGCCTCGGACTGGCGGTCGCCAGCCGGCTGATCCGCGCCCAGCACGGCGCGCTGACCATCGACACCGATCCCGGCGTCGGTACGACGGTGACCGTCGTGCTCCCGCGCGACCCGGCGGCGGCCGTGCCGGCGCAGCCGGACGGCGGCACCCGGCACCCGGTGGCTTAGGTTCCTGGAACGTGCCCGTCGGATTCGACGTACGCCGTGCCCGCACGGCCGACGTGCCGGCCGTTCGCCGGCTCGTCGACACCTATGCCCGCCAGCGGATCCTGCTCGACAAGCCCACGGTCACGCTCTACGAGGACGTGCAGGAGTTCTGGGTCGCCGATGCGGCCGGCACGATCGCCGGCTGCGGGGCGCTGCACGTGATGTGGGAGGACCTCGCGGAGGTGCGCACCTTGGCGGTCGACGAGGCGTGGCGCGGCCGTGGCGTCGGCCACGCGGTGCTCGACCGGCTGGTCGAGGTGGCCCGCGACCTCGGGGTGCGCCGCGTCTTCTGCCTGACCTTCGAGGTCGACTTCTTCGCCCGGCACGGCTTCGTGCCGATCGACGGCACGCCGGTAGCGGCCGACGTCTACGCCGAGCTGCTGCGCTCCTACGACGAGGGCGTCGCGGAGTTCCTCGACCTCGACCAGGTGAAGCCCAACACCCTCGGCAACACCCGCATGCTGCTGCACCTCGCGCCCGACCCCCAGTGACGCCGGCCGGGCCGGCGGGGGAGGATGCGCGAAACCGAACGCGGCTCGGAACTAGTCGGAGGGCGAGGTCGCAGTGGTCGACGCGGTGAGCGAGGAGCGGGAGGAGCTGCGCCGCACGGTGCGCGCGTTCCTCGACGATAAGTCGCCGGAGTCGGAGGTGCGCCGGCTCATGGCGACCGACGAGGGCTACGACCCGGCAGTCTGGCGGCAGATGGCCGAGCAGCTCGGGCTGCAGGGGCTCGCGATCCCGGAGGAGCTCGGCGGCCACGGCTACTCGTTCCTGGAGCTTGCCGTCGTGCTCGAGGAGATGGGCCGCGCGCTGCTGTGCGCACCGTTCTTCTCGACCGTGGCGCTCGCCGCGACCGCGCTGCTGGCCAGCGGTGACGACGCGGCGCAGAAGGAGCACCTGCCGGCGATCGCGGCCGGTCAGACGATCGCGGCCGTCGCGCTGACCGAGGAAGGCTCCGACTGGACCGAGGCCGGCGTGCAGCTGCGCGCGGTGAAGTCCGGCGCCGGCTACCGCATCGACGGCGAGAAGCTGTACGTGATCGACGGGCACGTCGCCGACCTGATCCTCGTCGCCGCACGCACCGACGCCGGCGTCACGCTGCTCGCGGTGCCCGGTGACGCCGCGGGGCTGACCCGCACGCCGATGGTGACGATGGACGCCACCCGCAAGATGGCCAGGCTCTCCTTCGACGGCACACCCGCGACACTCGTGGGCGCCGACGGCCGGGGCTGGGCGGGACTGCGCCGCACGCTGGACCTCGCCGCCGCGGCGCTGGCGTCGGAGCAGGTCGGCGGCGCGGGTCGCTGCCTGGAGATGGCCGGCGACTATGCCAAGGAGCGGGTGCAGTTCGGCCGCCCGATCGGGTCGTTCCAGGCGGTCAAGCACAAGCTGGCCAACCTGCTGATGGAGGTCGAGCAGGCCCGCTCGGCCGCCTACTACGCAGCGCGTGAGGCCGCCGAGGACGGCGAGGACCTGGCTCTTGCGGCCGCCCTGGCCAAGTCCTACTGCTCCGACGCCTACATGCACGTCGCGGCCGACAACATCCAGATCCACGGCGGCATCGGCTTCACCTGGGAGCACCCGGCGCACCTCTACTTCAAGCGCGCCAAGACCAGCCAGCTGCTGCTGGGCCACCCGAGCTACCACCGCGCGCTGGTCGCCGAGCACGTCGGCATCTGACGGCGCGTCCGGCGACCCGAGACACACTGCACCCGACCACAACACACAGCGGCATCCGAGGAGGACGCGCGATGCGTTGGCACATCGAGGACACCCCCGAGCGAGCGGCGTTCCGCGAGCAGTTCCGCGGCTGGCTGCGCGAGGTGCTCCCGGCCGGCTGGCTGGAGGCCGTCGACGGGGATGACGACGCAGCGTTGGCCCAGGTGCGCACGCAGTGGGACCTCGGCAGCTGGCAGAAGACGATCGGCGGCTCCGGCTACGGCGCCCCGCTGTGGCCGAAGGAGTTCGGCGGCCTGTCGGGCGAGCCGTGGATGCAGCAGATCGTCCGCGAGGAGCTGACGCGCTACCGGCTGCCCTCGGTGAGCATCAACATCCTCGGCGTCGGCCTCGCCGGGCCGACCCTCATCGAGCACGGCAGCGAGGCGCAGAAGGAGCGCTACCTGCCGAAGATCCTCACCGCCGAGGAGATCTGGTGCCAGCTGTTCTCCGAACCGGGCTCCGGATCCGACCTCGCGTCGCTGGCGACCCGGGCGGTGCGTGACGGCGACAACTGGGTTGTCAACGGCCAGAAGGTCTGGACCACCCTCGCGCACGTCTCGAGGTTCGGCATGCTGCTGGCCCGCACCGACCCCGAGGCACCCAAGCACGACGGGCTCACCTACTTCATCGTCGACATGCAGTCACCCGGCGTCGAGGTGCGCCCGCTGACCCAGCTGACCGGGTCGGCGGAGTTCAACGAGGTGTTCTTCACCGACGTCGTGATTCCGGACGCCAACCGCGTCGGCGCGGTCGGTGAGGGTTGGCGCTGTGCGCGCACGACGCTG
This sequence comes from Mycobacteriales bacterium, assembly GCA_035690485.1. Classification (NCBI taxonomy): domain Bacteria; kingdom Bacillati; phylum Actinomycetota; class Actinomycetes; order Mycobacteriales; species Mycobacteriales bacterium. The sequence continues at coordinate 56,462 of DASSKL010000008.1, forward strand.
ATGAACGAGCGGGTCGCGCTGTCCGGGATCGCCCTCGACCGGGTGGCGTTCATGGGCGGCACCCGCAAGGACCCGTGGGGGTCGTTCCTCGAGACGGTGCCGCACCGCGAGTCACCGCTCGTGCGGGACCGGCTGGCCCAGCTCTACATCGACAACCAGGTCAAGGAGGTCACGGCGTTCCGCGCCGCGGCCGCCCGCGCCGCCGGTCGCCCGCCGGGGCCCGAGGGCAGCATCGGCAAGGTCTTCAACGCCGAGCTCAACCAGCGGCGCAGCGAGGCCGCGGTCGACGCGGCCGGGATGGCCGGGGTCGCCTGGATGCCCGGCGACCAGCTCGCCGAGTCGCGGGCGCAGGCGTACCTGCGGGCCCGCGCGAACACCATCGAGGGCGGTACGTCGGAGGTGTTGCGCAGCCAGATCGCCGAGCGGCTACTCGGCCTGCCCCGCGAGCCGGAGGCCGACAAGGGCCAACCGTGGAGCCAGATCCGACGGTAGATCGGCGCTCCGGCGTACCTGGAAACGGGAGAAGCCCCGCAGGGCCGCCGATGGCACGCCGAGAACGGAGCGGCGCTACTCGTAGGGCCCCTCTGGGTTGACGTAGTACTCGTAGACGATCCCGGTCACGCCGATCAGCAGGCCGACAGCGCCGACCAGGAACAGCCACCAGCCGTAGACGATGCCGACGCAGATGACCGCGGCCGAGGCGGCGGTGGGCAGCGGCCACCAGCTGTGCGGGCTGAAGAAGCCGACCTCGCCCGCACCCTCGGCGATCTCACTCTCCGGGTTGTCCTCCGGGCGGGGCCCGACGCGGCGCCCGGACAGCAGGATGAAGGAGCCGACCAGCACGCCGAGCGCGGTGCCGAACACCAGCAGCGCCGTACCCGCCGGGTCGTGCGAGGTGAACCAGTAGACCCCGCCCGATCCGCCGAGCAGGATCGCGACGAACGCAAAGATGTAGCTCTCGATCTTCATGTCGCTCTGCCTCCGCCGCCTACTCGCGGATCTCGCGAGCGCCGCCGGCTTCGAGCACACCGGTCACTTGCGGGTAGTGCAGGTCGAAGGCCGGCCGCTCGGAGCGGATCCGTGGCAGCGAGATGAAGTTGTGCCGCGGCGGCGGGCAGCTGGTCGCCCACTCGAGCGAGTTGCCGTAGCCCCACGGGTCGTCGGACAGCGCGCGTTCGTTCTTGCCCAGCCAGGAGCGCACGACGTTCCAGATGAACGGGAACATCGAGATCCCGAGGATGTAGGCACCGATGGTCGACACCGTGGACAGCGTGGTGAACCCGTCGCTCGGCAGGTAGTCGGCGTAGCGCCGCGGCATGCCCTCGACGCCGAGCCAGTGCTGGACGAGGAACGTGGTGTGGAACCCGATGAACGTCGTCCAGAAGTGGATCTTGCCGAGCGTCTCGTTGAGCATGGTCCCCGTGAACTTCGGCCACCAGAAGTAGAAGCCGCCGAACACCGAGAACACGATGGTGCCGAAGAGCACGTAATGGAAGTGCGCCACCACGAAGTAGCTGTCGGTCACGTGGAAGTCGATCGGCGGGCTGGCGAGCATGACGCCGGTGACGCCGCCGAGCAGGAACGTGATCAGGAAGCCGATGGCGAACAGCATCGGCGTCTGTAGGGATATCTGTCCTCGCCACATCGTGCCGACCCAGTTGAAGAACTTGATGCCGGTGGGTACGGCGATGAGGAAGGACATCAGGGAGAAGAACGGCAGCAGCACCGCGCCGGTCGCGAACATGTGGTGCGCCCAGACGACGACCGACAGGCCGGCGATGGCGATGAGCGCGAAGATCATGCCCTTGTAGCCGAACAGCGGCTTGCGGCTGAACACCGGGAGGATCTCGCTGACGATCGCGAAGAACGGCAGCGCGACGATATAGACCTCGGGATGGCCGAAGAACCAGAAGATGTGTTGCCAGAGGATGGCTCCGCCGTTGGCCGCGTCGAATATGTGGGCCCCGAACTTGCGGTCGGCCTCCAGGGCGAACAGCGCCGCGGTCAGCGGCGGGAAGGCGACCAGCACGAGGATCGACGTGACGAGGATGCCCCAGCAGAAGATCGGCATCCGGAACATCGTCATGCCGGGCGCGCGCATGGTGAACACAGTGGTCAGGAAGTTGACCGCGCCCAGGATCGTCGACAAACCCGAGATGATCAGGCCCATGATCCACAAGTCGTTGCCGACGTTGGGTGAGAACACCTCGCTGTTGAGCGGTGCGTAGGCGAACCAGCCGAAGTCGGCGCCACCGTCGGAGGTCAGGAAGCCGGAGACGACGACCAGGCCACCGAACAGGAACAGGTAGTAGCTGAGGATGTTGAGCCGCGGGAACGCCACGTCGGGCGCGCCGATCTGCAGCGGCATGATGACGTTGGCGAACCCGATGAACGTCGGCGTCGCGAACAGCAGCAGCATGATCGCGCCGTGGTTGGTGAACAGCTGGTTGTACTGCTCGTTGGACGTGAACTGCAGACCCGGCTGGGCCAGCTCCGTGCGCATCATCAGCGCCATCACGCCGGCCAGCAGGAAGAAGCCGAACGACGTGGACAGGTACATGTAGCCGATGACCTTGTGGTCGGTGCTCGTCATCCACTTGACCACGCGGCTGCCCGGCTCGACCTGCACCCGCCGCGGCCGCACGGTCTGGGTGGGGTGGAGGAGGGTCACTGGGTGCTCCCTGTCTGCTGCTGCTGCGCCGCCTTGACGAACGCGTCGTACTGGGCGGGCGTCACCGCCCGGACCGAGAACAACATCCGGTCGTGGTCGGCGCCGCAGTACTCCGCGCACTTGCCGTCGAAGACTCCGGTCTTCGTGACCGTCACCTCGAACTCGTTGTGCCGGCCGGGCACGACGTCGCGCTTGAACAGGAACGGAATCACCCAGAACGAGTGGATGACGTCGGGTGATGTCTCGACGAAGCGGATCGTGCGGTTGGTCGGGATGACGAGCTGCGGGATCTCACCGGGGCGGCCGGTGACCTGCAGCTTCTCGTTGACGTAGTTGAACTGCCAGTTCCACTGGAAGCCGACGACCCCGATGGTGACGTCGGGGTTCTTGGTGAGCTTGTTCTCGAAGTTCTCGGTGACCGCCGTGAAGTAGAACAGGTAGGCCACGACCACGACCGGCACGACCGTGTAGGCGATCTCGAGCGGGATGTTGTATTTCACCTGCCGCGGCAGCCGGTCCCCCTTGGCCCGGTAGGCAAGGGCGGCGAAGACGATCAGGAAGAGCACGAAGCCACCGACCGCCAGGCCCGCGACGAGGCTGCCCTGCCAGAGGCCGAGCGCGTGCTTGCCCTGGATCGTGACCGGCGCGGGCCATCCCCCGCGATACCACTGGTCGGCGTTGCACCCGGTCGCAGCGACCGCGAGCAGCAGACCGACCATCAGGCGCCGGGTCGTCCGGCCGAACCGGTGAGAACCCGCGCTGGGACGCTGAGAACGCACGCCTCGCCTTCCTGGAAGCCGTCCTGAGGACGGGGTGTCGATCCGCGGAAACACTACTGCACCAGCGGCTACCGCCCGCACCGGGCCATCATGGGTCGGTGGTCTTTCTGGACGCCGCCGCGGGGCTGCCCCTGCACCCCGTCGCGCGCCAGGCGCTGCTCGCCGCACTCGACGACGGATGGGCCGATCCCGGCCGGCTCTATGCCGAGGGGCGGCGGGCCCGGATGCTCCTCGACGGCGCCCGCGAGGCCGTCGCCGCCGTGATCGGCGCCCGCCCGGACGAGACCTTCTTCGCCGCGTCCGGGACGGCGGCCGTGCGGTCCGGGCTCGACGGTCTCCTCACCGCCCGCCGGCGCCAAGGCGACCGGCTGGTCGTCGCAGCCGTGGAGCACTCAAGCGTGCTGGCGAGCGGCCGGCGGCACGACCCCGACGGCAGCCGGACGGCGGTCGTGCCGGTCGACCGCACCGGCCGGGTCGACCCTGACGCATTCGCCGCGTCGCTCGCGCCCGGCACCGCCGTGGCCGCGCTGCAGACCGCCAACCACGAGGTCGGCACCGTGCAACCGGTCGCCGAGGTCGCGGCCGCCTGCGCGGCCGCCGGAGTGCCCCTGCTCTGCGACGCGGCGCAGTCGGTCGGTCGCGTGCCGGTCGACGTCGCCGCGCTGGAGGTGTCGGCTCTGGTCGCCAGCGCGCACAAGTGGGGCGGCCCGCCGGGTGTCGGCGTACTCGTCGTGCGCAAGGGCACCCGGTTCCGGCCGGCCGATCCGCCGGACGAGCGCAACCTGCCGGCGATCCTGGCCGCCGCCGCATCCCTGCAGGCACGCCTCGGCGAGATCGGCGAGGAGGCCGGGCGGCTCGATGCGCTCGTGACCAGGATCCGCGCCGAGGTGCCCCGAACAGTGCCCGACGTCGAGGTGGTCGGCGACCCGGTCAACCGGTTGCCGCACCTGGTCACGTTCTCCTGCCTCTACGTCGACGGGGAGGCGCTGCTGCTCGACCTGGACCGGGCCGGCTTCGCCGTGTCGTCCGGGTCGTCGTGCACCGCCGACACCATCCGCCCGTCGCACGTCCTGGAGGCGATGGGCGTGCTGTCGCACGGCAACGTCCGCGTTTCGCTGCACGCCGGCGTGACCGAGGACGACGTCGACCGGTTCCTCGGCGTGCTGCCGGAAATCGTGGGCCGGCTGCGCCAGGTGGCGGGCGTGGAGGGGTTGTGACGGCGCCAGCCGCCGAGCCGGCGCTGACGGTCGACGCGCGGGGCCGTCGCTGCCCGGTGCCGGTCATCGAGCTCGCCCGCCGGTTGCCCGAGGCAGCGGTCGGGGACGTGGTCGCGGTGCTCTCCGACGACGCGGCCGCGCGCGTCGACGTGCCCGCGTGGTGCCGGATGCGCGGCCAGGACTACCTCGGCGAGAGGGCGGTCGACGGCGGTACGGCGTACCTGGTGCGGCGGCTCAGCTGAGCGCCTTCTCCACGTCGGCCGCGGCGTCGTCGCCGTAGGTCGCACCCAGCCGGGCGAGGAACTCCGCGTGCTCCACGGCGTACTCCTGTGTGCCGACGGTCTCCAGGCAGTGGGTCGCGAGCACGGCGCCGACCTGGGCGGAGCGCTGCTCGTCGAGGCCGCGGGCGCGGGCGGCCAGGAACCCGGCCCGGAAGGCATCGCCGACGCCGGTCGGGTCGAGCTGCCGGCGTGCCGGGGTCACCGGGACCTCGAGCCTCGGCTCCCCACGGCGCTCGATGACGACGCCCTTGGCGCCGTGCGTGGTCACCCGCAGGTCGACGCGGTCGAGGATCTCGGCGGCGGTCCAGCCGCTCTTGGACTCGGTCATCGCCGCTTCGTACTCGTTGGTGAACAGGTACGCCGCACCTTCGATCAGGGTACGGATCTGCGTGCCGTCCAACGACGACAGCTGCTGGGAGGGGTCGGCCGCGAACGGGATGCCGCGGTCGCGGCACTCGCCGGTGTGGCGCAGCATGGCCTGCGGGTCGTTGGGGGCGACCACGACCAGATCGAGGCCGCCGGCCCGCCGGGCGATCGGCTCCAGCTCGATCTCGCGTGCCTCGGCCATGGCCCCGGCGTAGAACGACGCAATCTGGTTGTGGTCGCTGTCGGTCGTGCACACGAAGCGTGCGGTGTGGCGCAGTTCGGAGACGAGGACGCCGGTCGTGTCGACGCCATGGCGCTCGAGCCAGGAGCGGTAGTCGTCGAAGTCGGCGCCCACCGCGCCGACGAGGATCGGCCGCTGGCCCAGCTCGCCCATGCCGAAGCAGATGTTGGCCGCCACTCCCCCGCGGCGTACGTCGAGCTCCTCGACGAGGAACGACACCGACAGGTGGGCCAGCTGGTCAGGCAGCAGCTGCTCGGCGAACCGCCCGGGAAACGTCATCAGGTGGTCGGTCGCGATCGACCCGGTGACGGCTATGCGGGAGTCAGGCACCCGGAGAGACTAGTGGAGACACGACGGGACCGGTCGCTCGCCTGGCAAGGCCGCAGGAGCCACCGCGTGCCCTGAGGGCACGCACGGCGACGAGAACGCAGCCAGGCGGTCGTGCCGGCCCGTCGATCAGTGGAAGCTGTCGCCGCAGGCGCAGCTTCCGCTGGCGTTGGGGTTGTCGATGGTGAAGCCCTGCTTCTCGATCGTGTCGACGAAGTCGATGACCGCGCCGCCGAGGTAGGGGACGCTCATCTTGTCGACGACGACGCTGACCCCGCCGAAGTCGTTGACCTGGTCACCGTCGAGGTTGCGCTCGTCGAAGAACAGCTGGTAGCGCAGGCCGGAGCAGCCGCCCGGCTGCACGGCGACACGCAGCGCCAAGTCGGTGCGGCCCTCCTGCTCCAGCAGGTTCTTGACCTTCGCCGCGGCGGTGTCGGTCAGGACGATGGTCTGCTGTTCGGTGGACTCCGAGATGGTCATGCAAGGCTCCCAGTGCGCGTCGGTTTTCTGTCGCGTTCAACGGTGGGCTACCCACCGGCATTCCGACTACCACCCCATGCTCGCACACGGCGTGGCCGATCAAGCGTCGGCTGCGGCCTCCTGACGCGGCACCAACGGCTGCAGCGGGTGGTGGCACGCGACGTAGTGGTCGCCGCTGACCTGGCGCATCTCCGGCTCCTCGTCGGCGCACACCTGCGTCGCTCTCGGGCACCGGGTACGGAACCGGCAACCGCTCGGCGGGTCGGTCGGCGAGGGCAGCTCCCCTTCGAGGTGCCCTCCCTCCTTGCGGGTTCCACGGGTCGGGTCGGGCACCGGGATCGAGGCCATGAGGGCCGCGGTGTAGGGGTGCGCCGGTGCCGCGAACAGCTCGTCGGGAGCGGCCACCTCGCACAGCTTGCCGAGGTACATGACGATGACCCGGTCGCTGATGTTCTTGACGACCGCGAGGTCGTGGGCGATGAACATCAGGGTCAGGCCGTAGCGGTGCTTGGTGTCCTCGAGCAGGTTCAGGATCTGCGCCTGCACGGACACGTCGAGCGCGGAGACCGCCTCGTCGCAGATGATGAGCTTCGGGTCGAGCATCAACGCGCGCGCGATGCTGATGCGCTGGCACTGCCCGCCGGAGAACTCGTGCGGCCGCCGCTCGGCCGCCGCGTCGTAGTCGAGACCAACGGCCTCGAGCACCTCGCGGACCTTCTTCTCCCGCTCCTCGCCCTTCTCGCGGTCCCAGATCGCCAGCGGCTCCCCGACGATCTCGCGGACTCGCCGTCGCGGGTTGAGCGACGAGATCGGGTCCTGGAAGATCATCTGCAGCCGCTGACGGACGCGCCGGAGCTCCTCCGGCTTGAGACTGGTCAGCTCGATGCCGTCGAAGTGGACGCTGCCGGAGCGCGGCCGCGGTATCTGCATGATCGCCCGGCCGGTCGTCGACTTGCCGCAGCCCGACTCACCGACCACCCCGAGCGTCTCGCCGGGCAGGATGTCGAAGCTCACGCCGGAGACGGCGTGCACCCGCCGACCGCCCGACGCCGGGAACTCCACGACCATGTCCTCGACGCGCAACAGCGCCTCGTCACCGCGCAGGTGCGCGGTCCCGGAGCCCGCCATCAGGCGCTCCTCCTCGTGAGCGTCGCGGCCTCCATCGCGGCCTCGGCCGCCCGGCTACCGGCTTCCTTGTTGCGGCGCAGCGCCGCCTGACCTTCGGGGGTGCCGACCGGGAACCAGCAGGCGAACCAGTGACCGGGCGAGTCGGCCGGACGCAGCGGCGGCTCCTGGGTCAGGCACTTCTCCTGGACGTAGGGGCAGCGGGCGGCGAACCGGCAGCCGGGCGGCAGGGCCGCAAGGTCCGGCGGCCGACCGTCGATGGCTTGCAGGACCGTGTGGCTCGGGTCCTCGAGCTTGGGGATCGAGCGCATCAGCGCCTCGGTGTAGGGCATCCGCATCTCGGTGAAGAGCGTCCTGGTCGGCGCCTTCTCGACGATCTTTCCGGCGTACATGACCGCGATCTCGTCGGCGCGGTTGGCGACGACGCCGAGGTCGTGGGTGACGAGGATCATCGCCATGAACCGGTCGCGCTGCTGCTCCTGCAGCAGGTCGAGGATCTGCGCCTGCACGGTCACGTCGAGCGCGGTGGTCGGCTCGTCGGCCAGCAGCAGCTTGGGGCCGCAGGCCAGCGCGATGGCGATCATGACGCGCTGGCGCAGGCCGCCGGACAGCTCGAACGGGTACTGCCGCAGCCGCCGCTCGGGTTCCGGGATGCCGACCGAGGCGAGCAGCGTGATCGCTGTGTTGCGCGCCTCGTCCTTGTCCATGTGCAGGTGGTGGCGCAGCGACTCGGTGATCTGCCGGCCGATGCGCACGACCGGGTTGAGCGAGGTCATGGGGTCCTGGAACACCATGCCCATCTCGGCGCCCCAGATGTGGGACAGCTCGTCGGCGTCGGCAGTGACGAGGTCGCGTCCCTCGAAGAGGACCTGCCCGGTGCGTACGACGTTGGCGCGCGGCAGCAAGCCCATGATCGAGCGCGAAAGCACCGTCTTGCCGGAGCCGGACTCGCCGACGACGCCGAGCGTGCGCCCCGCCTGCAGGGTGAACGACACGCCGTCGACCGCCGGAACCGGTCCGCGCTCGGTGCGGAAGACCGTGCGCAGGTCGATGACCTCGAGCAGAGGCTCGGAGCCGTGCACTCGCTCGACCGCGGCGTTCACAGCCGACCTTCCTTCACGTCGAAGAAGCTCTGCAACCGGTCACCGACGAAGTTGAGCGCCAGCACCGTGAGGAACAGGAACATCGAGGGCCACAGCGACAGCAGCGGGTAGCGCTCGAGCTGGGTGCGGCCGCCGGCGATCATGTTGCCCCAGCTGGCCTGGGGCGGGCGGACCGACAGCCCGAGGAACGACAGCGCGCCCTCGGCCACGATGGCGACCGCGACCGCGACGAGAGCGAAGGACACGCCGGCCGGGACGACGTTGGCGAGCACTTCGCGGCGGATGATGCGCCAGCGCTTGGCACCGAGCAGGTGCGCGGCGACGACGAACTCGCGCTGCGCGTAGACGATCGTGCTGCCCCGCACGATCCGCGCGATCGGCGCGATCGACAGGATGCCGATGGCGAGAGTGACGTTGCGCAGGCTCTGCCCCATGAAGGTCACCAGGGCCAGCGCGAAGATCAGCGCCGGGAACGCCAGCATGACGTTGACCAGTGCGGAGATGACGGCGTCGACCTTGCCGCGGAAGTAGCCGGCGATCAGGCCGAGCGTGCCGCCGATCACCAGGCCGAACGCGATCGAGGCGAAGCCGACGATCAGCGACACCCGGGCCCCGAAGATGACACGGGCGAACTCGTCGCGACCGAGGTCGTCGGTGCCGAGCAGGTGCGAAAGGCTCGGGTGGGCACCGGGCAGGTCGACGCCGACGGCGTTGGGGTCGCCGATCGGCAGCACGCCGGCCATGACCGCGAGGATCGCGATCGCGACGACCCAGGCGACGCAGAGCCAGAAGACGACGCCGAGCTTCTTCTTCGGCGCGGCGAGGATCTCCTCGGCCGGCGCCGGCACCGCGGTGCCGGTCTGGTCGATCTTCATCGACGAGGCGGCGACCTCCGGGCCGGCCGGCGCTGTCTCCGGTGAGGCCTGGGCGCTGTTATCCGCCGTCGCGGCGGCCGGATCACGCGCGGGCATGGCGGGTCCTCGGGTCGAGAAGCGGATAGAGCATGTCCACCAGGAAGTTGACGACGACGAAGCCGGCGGCCACGACGACGACCGCGCCCTGCACCGCGAGGTAGTCGCGCTGGTAGATCGAGGTCACGGTGTAGTAGCCGATGCCGGGTACGGCGAAGATGTACTCGACGATGAACGCCCCGCCGATCAGCGCACCGATGTTGAGGCCCGCGACCGTCGTGAGGGTGAACGTCGAGGGCCGGAACGCGTGGCGCAGCAGGATGTACGACGTGCTCAGGCCCTTGGCCCGCGCCACCATGACGAAGTCTTCCTGCAGCGTCGCGATCATCTCGGCGCGCAACACCCGCACGTAGACGGCGAGCGAGCCGACCGCGAGGGTGACCGCCGGTAGGAACACCGATTTGAGGTTCTGCAGCGGATCGTCCCTGAAGTTGGTGTAGCCGGTCGCCGGAAAGAAGTGCCAGTGGACCGCGAACAGGTAGACGAGCAGCACGGCCACGATGAACGACGGCAGCGACAGCACCAGGAACGCGCCGCCGGTGACGGCGCGGTCGAGGATCCCGTTGGGGCGCATCGCCGAGATGATGCCGAGCGGGATGGAGATCGCCAGCGCCATCACCTGCGAGACCAGCAGGATCTCCAGCGTCACGGGCAGCCGGGTGAGCAGCGTGTGGCCGACCGACTGCTTGGTCAGGTAGGAGATCCCGAAGTCGCCGTGCAGGATGCCGCCGAGCCAGTGCCAGTACTGCACGAAGAACGGATCGTTCAGGTGCAGCTGCTCGCGGATCTGGGCAACCGCCTTGGGCGTCGCGTTGGGACCGAGGATGAGGATCGCCGGGTCACCCGGCAGCAGGCTGATCAGCCCGTAGGACAAGATCGTGACGACGAGCAGGACGGCGGCCAGCGCCACAAGCCTGCGTCCGATGAACCGCATGTGGCTTCTTTCCGGTGGGGGTTGCCGGTCGGATTGGAGCGGGGTCCGGAGGCCTGGTCGCCCCAGGCCTCCGGACCCTGACCGCTAGGCCTTCAGCCACCACTCCACGGTGTAGGGCGACTGGTTGGAGAAGATGTTGGCCGCCGGCTTGCCCTCGGGCGTCTGCGTCTTCGCCCAGTTCTGCACCTTCGGGCTGGACGCGATGCCGCTCTCCGGGAAGTAGATCCAGATGTAGGGCAGGTCCTTGGCGAACAGCTTCGAGATCTCCTGGTAGGCAGCGACCCGCTTGGTCTGGTCGGTGCTCGTGCGTCCGATCTCGAGCTGCTTCTGGATCTCCTCGTCGCTGTTGCGGGCGAAGTTCAGCGACAGCGCGCCGACCTTGCCGACCGTGAGCGTGCTCCACCAGATGTAGTTGGCGTCGGGGTCGGGGCAGGCGAACTGCGTCCAGATGTAGCAGTCGTAGTCGCCGACCAGCGCCTTGGTGATGTATTGCGCCTGCTCGACCTGGTCGATCTGCACGTCGAAGCCGACGGCGTTCCACATCGCCTGGGCCAGGGTCACCAGCTGCAGGGTCGACGGGTCGGGCGTGCTGCCGACGTGGAATGCCGGCTTCTTGCCGCCGTTGTCCTTGCTCCACGCGTCGACCAGCTGCTTGGCCTTCGCCGTGTCCGGAGTCGTCGGGTAGCCGGTGTCGGTGTGGTAGACGTTGCCCTTCGGCCACGGCCCGGAGACGGGGTACTCACCGACGCCCTTCTCCGCGACCTTGACCAGCTTCGCCTGGTCGGTCGCGTAGGCGAGTGCCTGGCGCAGCCGCACGTCCTTCAGCGGCTCGGACACGCAGTTGACCTGGAAGAAGACCGGACTCGGCTCGCCGATGACCTTGACCATCGTGTTGGTCAGGAAGTCGACGTTCTTGTCGGCCTTGAAGTCGAGCACGTTGTCGGCCGAGGTCGCCATGATGATGTCGACGTCGCCCGCCTTGAAGGCGTTCTCCCGCGACTGCGAGTCGGCGATCGGCCGGAACTCGATGGCGTCGAGGTGGGGCTTGCCCTGCTGCCAGTAGGTCGGGTTCTTCTTCACCGACAGGTGGTCGTTGGGCTTCCACTCGACGAAGATGAACGGGCCGGTGCCCACCGGCTGGGTGGAGACGTTGCCCTTCTTGATGGCTGCCGGCGAGACCATGTAGGCCATCTGGCCACCGATCGCGCCGGTCAGGTAGGTGTCGAACGGCACCCACGACTCGTGCATCGTGAGGACCGCCGCCTGCGGGTCGCTCGGTGAGACGGCGGCCGACTTGAGGTTCAGCAGCGCCGGGCCGGCGAGCGCCGACTTCTGCATGGTCGTGACGTTGGCGACGATCGCCGCCCCGTCGAAGGCCTCACCGTCGTGGAACTTGATGCCGTCACGAGCGGTGATCGTCCAGACCGTGTAGTCGGCGTTGTGCTCGATCGACTTCGCCAGGTAGGGCGCGACGGTGCCGTCGTCCATGAGGATGCCGAGCGCGTCGTAGATCGTGTGCGCGTAGATGAGGCCGGTGGCGTCCCAGTGGTTGGCCGCCGGGTCGAAGCCGTCGATCTCCGACCACATGCCCATCTTCAGCGTGCCGCCCGCGCGGGGGGTCTCCGACGAGATGCCGATGTTGGCGGCGTTCGTGCTGGGGGTGTTGTTCGCGCTCTTCTTGCTGCCGCCGCTACTGCCACCGCAGGCGGCAAGCAGGCTGCCGCCGGCCCCCACTGCAGCGACCGCGGCTGCTGCCTTGGCGCTGCCGGTCAGGAACTTTCGACGGTCCATGGGTGCAACCACGTTCCACTCCACTTCTGCTGCGGGGGCTGTGACGCGCATCACAGGCGCGGTTGGCAAGCACGTTAGGACATGGGAGGGCGTTCAGAACGGCATTCGGCTCAAGAAACTCGGCAACGATTTGGTGTCGGCGCATCCGGGCCACACCCCGGGCACGGAACGGCGAGCGGGCGCGTTCGATCGCACCGCCCGCCGGCGGCTGCCAACGGGAGGAAATGGCCGGACATGTCATAGCCTTCGGCGTACGCCGTGACGGCGTCCGGCCGTCAGGCCTTCAGCCACCAGTGGATCGGGTAGGGCGACTGGTTCGAGAAGAGGTTGGCGGCCTGCTGCCCCTCAGGGGTCTGCATCTTCGCCCAGTCCTGCAACCTCGGGCTGGCCGCGATCGCGGTCACCGGGAAGGAGTACCAGAGGTAAGGGAAGTCGACGGCGAAGCGCTTGGAGATCGACTGGTAGGCCTCGACCCGCTTCTGCTGGTCGGTGCTCGTGCGGCCCACCTCGAGTGCCTGCTGGATCTGGTCGTCCTTGTTGCGGGCGAAGTTCAGCGACAGCGCGCCGATGTTGCCGACCGTCTCGGTGCTCCACCAGATGTAGTTGGCGTCCGGGTCGGTGGCGGCGAACTGCGCCCAGGTGACCACGTGGTAGTCGCCGACGAGTGCCTTGGTGATGTACTGCGCCAGCTCGACCTGGTCGATCTGCACGTCGAAGCCGGCGGCCTTCCACATCGACTGGGTCAACGTCGCGATCTTGAGCGTGGCCGGGTCGGTCGTGCTGCTCAGCTTGATCGACGGCTTCTTCCCGCCGTTGTCCTTGCTCCAGGCGTCGACGAGCGACTTGGCCTTGGCGAGGTCCTGCTTCTGCGGGTAGCCGGTGTCGGTGTAGTAGGGGCTGTCCTTGGTGAACGGGCCGATGATCGACGGGTCGCCGACGCCGCTGCGGCCGACCTTGACGATCTTCTCCTTGTCGGTGGCCCAGGCCAGCGCCTCGCGCAGCCGCACGTCCTTGAGCGGGTCGGACAGGCAGTTGATCTGGAAGAACGACGGGTTCGGCTCTCCCAACACCTTGACCATCGTGTTGTCGAGGTAGACCACCTTGCTGTCGTCGCGCAGGTCGAGCACCGCGTCGCCCGAGGTCACCAGGATCATGTCGACGTCACCGGCCCGCAGCGCGTTGGTGCGCGACTGCGAGTCGGGAATCGGCTGGAACCGGATCTGGTCGAGGTGCGGCTTGCCCTGCTGCCAGTAGCTCGGGTTCTTCTTGACCAGCAGGTGGTCGTTGGGCTTCCACTCGACAAAGACGTAGGGGCCGGTGCCCACCGGGTTCGTCGACACCTTCCCGCCCTCGATGGCCTTGGGCGAGACGATGTAGGCGATCTGGCCACCGATGCCGCCCGCGAGCGCCTGGTCGAACGGCACCCACGGCTGCTTCATCGTGATGACGGCGGCAAGCGGGTCGCCCGGCGACACGGCGACGTCCTTGACGTTGAGCAGCGCCGGGCCGGCCAGCGCCGACTGGCGCATCCGGGTCAGGTTGGCGACGACCGCGGCACCGTCGAGCTTCTCGCCGTCGTGGAACGTCACGCCGTCGCGGACCGTGATCGTCCAGACCGTGTAGTCGGCGTTGTGCTCGATCGACTTCGCCAGGTACGGCGCCACCGTGCCGTCGGGCATGAGGATGCCCAGCGAGTCGTAGATGGCGTGGGCGTAGATGAGGCCGTCGGCGTCCCAGTGGTTGGCCGACGGGTCGAAGCCGTCGATGTCGCCGGCCATCCCGACCTTCAGCGTGCCCCCGACTCTCGGGGTCGCGTCGGAGACACCGATCTTGGCGGCGTCCTTCGTGGTCTTGCCCCCGCCGCCTCCCCCGCCGCTGCTGCCGCCACACGCGGCCAGCAGGCTGCCGCCGGCACCGACGGCGGCGACGGCCGCGGCGGCCTTCGCGCTGCCGGTGAGGAACGTACGACGGTCGACGGGCGCAGCCATGTGTCTCCTCGATCTCCATGGAGGCAGTTCCGGATGCCGCACCGTAGCCAATGTCACCGGTCACGAACGCGATCGGATTCACGTTTTTTGGGCAACGTTTCGGTTACGGCGGCGGCGCGTCCGTCCACCGGCCCGCCACCAGTGCGGCCAGCCGCGCCAGCCTCTCCCCCGCCGGCGTCGCGCCGTTCGCGTCGACGAGCCTCGTGTCGTAGGCCGCGGTCACGCCGGCGTCGGCGGCGGAGACCGCGTCAACCGACACCCGCCCGGCCAGCACCACGCAGGGCGTCGCGGTCGCACCTGCGACACCGGCCACGACCTTCCCGCGCAGCGACTGCGGGTCGAAGCTGCCCTCACCGGTGAGCACCAGGTCGGCGTCGGCCGCCCGGGCCCGCAGCCCCGAGGCCTCGAGGACCAGCTCGATGCCCGAGTCCCGCCGCCCGCCGAGGAGCAGCAGAGCGAATCCCAGCCCCCCGGCCGCCCCCGCGCCGGGCAGACCCCGCGTGCCGGCCGCCGCAACGGCCGGTTCGGCGAGGTCGGCCCAGTGACGCAGCGCCGCGTCGAGGCGACCGACCTGCTCGACCGTGGCACCCTTCTGCGGCCCGAAGACGTACGACGCGCCGGCGGGGCCGAGCAGCGGATTGTCGACGTCGGTCGCCGCGACGATCTCGACCGCCGGGGCCGGGACAGGCCGCACCTCGCGCAGGTCCTCGAGCGCCAGTCCGCCGCCGGGGATCTCCATCCCGTCCGCGTCGCGCAACGACCAGCCGAGCGCCTGCAGCAAGCCCGCACCGCCGTCGTTCGTGCCCGATCCGCCGAGTCCGACCACGACTCGCCGCGCCAGGGGCGCGGCCGCAGCGACGAGCTCGCCCACCCCCCTGCTCGTCGTCGCCGACGGGTCGCGCCGGTCAGAGGAAACGAGGTGCAGCCCGCACGCCTGGGCGGACTCGAGGTACGCCGTCTCGCCGACGACGAGCACCGAAGCGGCTACGGGCGCGCCGAGCGGGCCGGTGACCGGGCACGGCACCAGCTCGCCGCCGAGTGCGGTGTGCAGCACCTCGACGAACCCGGGCCCGCCGTCGCTGAGCGGCAGCAGGTCGACGTCGTCCTCGGGTCGGGCGCGCCGCCAGCCCGCGGCGATCGCACCGGCGGCTTCGGTGGCGGACAGCGTTCCGGTGAACGAGTCGGGGGCGATCAGGACGCGCACGGCGCCAGTCTCGCGGAAGGATCCCCACCGGCACGACGTTTGGCCTGTGGGAGCATGGGATCGCAATTCAGCCGCTCGCGGCGCCCGGGAGACTCTTGTGACGACGACTGCCGACCTCGACCTGCCC
Organism: Mycobacteriales bacterium; assembly: GCA_035690485.1. Lineage (NCBI taxonomy): Bacteria > Bacillati > Actinomycetota > Actinomycetes > Mycobacteriales > Mycobacteriales bacterium. Next base: position 72,067 of record DASSKL010000008.1, read on the forward strand.
GACGGCGTGGAGCCCACGCCGTTCGCATTGCTGATGCTCGGACGCGGGTCCGACCCGCAGTCGGAACGCGGCACGTCGTGCCCGGGCGAGCTGCCGGCCCCGTCCGACCCCGACCTGGTCGAGCGCGCGCGCACCGCCAAGGAGCGGCTCGGCGAGCAGGTGTTCGTGCTCGGCCACCACTACCAGCGTGACGAGGTCATCCAGTTCGCCGACGTGACCGGTGACTCGTTCAAGCTGGCCCAGCAGGCAGCGGCACGTCCGCAGGCGGACTACATCGTCTTCTGCGGCGTCCACTTCATGGCAGAGTCGGCCGACATCCTCACCGCCGCCCACCAGCAGGTGCTGCTGCCCGACCTCGCGGCCGGCTGCTCGATGGCCGACATGGCGACGTTCGACCAGGTCGAGGATGCGTGGGACGTGCTCGCCGACGCCGGCGTCGCGGACGTCACCGTGCCGGTCAGCTACATGAACTCCTCGGCCGACATCAAGGCCTTCACCGGCCGGCACGCCGGCACGATCTGCACCTCGTCCAACGCCAAGCGCGCCCTCGACTGGGCGTTCGCGCAGGGCGAGAAGGTGCTGTTCCTGCCCGACCAGCACCTCGGCCGCAACACCGCCGTGCGCGCCATGGGCATGAGCCTCGACGACTGCGTGGTCTTCGATCCGAACAGGCCGGGCGGCGGGGTGAGCGCCGACGACCTTCGCCGGGCCCGGATGATCCTCTGGCGGGGCCACTGCTCGGTGCACGGCCGCTTCACCCGCGAGTGTGTCGACGAGGTGCGGGCCCGCATCCCCGGCGTACACGTCCTCGTCCACCCCGAGTGCCGCCACGAGGTGGCCTCGGCCGCGGACCTCGTCGGGTCGACGGAGTTCATCATCCGCACCGTCGCCGAGTCCCCGGCCGGCTCCGCGTGGGCGATCGGCACCGAGCTCAACCTCGTGCAGCGGCTGGCCAAGCGCCATCCGGACAAGCAGATCGTCTACCTCGACAAGACCGTCTGCTTCTGCTCGACGATGAACCGCATCGACCTGCCGCACCTGGTGCGGACGATGGAGTCACTGGTCGACGGTCGCGTCGTCAACCGCGTCGAGGTCGACCCGCGGGTCGCGATCGAGGCGCGCCTGGCGCTCGACCGCATGCTCGCCCTGCCCTAGCGGCCGATCGCCGCCCGCGCGCCGGCGCGCCGCTCAGGGCCGGCCTGGGGCGTCCCAGACGGGAAACCAACGAGACAGATCGTCCTCGATCTTCAAGTCGTCGGCGACCGCCGCGCGGACCTCGAGCTCGACGGTGTTGTCGCGCTTCTGCTCGCCGCTCGGCGCGAACGGGTACCACGCGCCCCGCTTGTAGAGGTAGACCAGCCCGAGCGGCTGGTGGCCGTCGGTGAACCACACCACCGTGCACAGCAGCAGCGAGCCGAAGCCGGCGTCGGCCAGCGTCGAGTTGACCGCGTGCAGGTCGGCGACCAGGTCGCTGAGCTCGTCGGGGCCGGTACGCCGGACCAGCCAGGTGAACCCGTAGGAGTCGGTCTGCTGGGAGAACTTGCCGCCGTCGAGTGCGAGCAGCTGCTGCACCTGGTCGCCGAGGCCCTGGAACGCACCCCCCTCGGCCTTCTTGAACGCGACGGTCCCGGCGCCCGTCGGGCGGAACGACGTCGAGGCCGACAGCGTCACCGCTGCCGACGGGAGGCCGAACAGCTGGTCGAGGTCGGGCGGGACCGGCTTCGAGCGACCGAGGAGGGCGTCCAGAAGCCCCATCAGGCGCCGGGCTGCCCGAGCTCGCGAGCGATCTTGCCGAGCTCGGCGAGCCGCTTGTCGAGGGTCGGGTGGGTGGAGAACAGCGACGAGATGCTGAAGCCCTTGGCGAACGCCGGGGCGAAGAAGAACGCGTTGAACGGCTCGGCGGAGCGCAGGTCGTTGGTCGGGATCCGGGCCATGTCGCCAGTGACCTTCGTCAGCGCGGATGCCAGTGCCGACGGCGCACCCGTCAGCAGCGCGCCGGCCCGGTCGGCGGCCAGCTCGCGGTAGCGCGACAGCGCCCGCGTCAGCAGGAACGACAGCGCGTAGACGACCATCGACACGGCCATCACGGCGAAGACCATCAACGCGGCGTTGTTGTTGTTGTCGTTGCGCCGGCCGCCGCCGCCGAACATCCCGGCGTAGAGGGTGAACCGGGTGATCATGCCGGCGAGGATGCCGAGGAACGACGCGAACGTCATGACCATGACGTCGCGGTGTGCCACGTGCGACAGCTCGTGCGCGAGCACGCCCTCGAGCTCCTCGCGGTCGAGGCGGCGCATGATGCCGGTCGTCGCGCAGACGACGGCGCGCTGCGGGCTGCGGCCGGTGGCGAACGCGTTGGGGATGTCGCTGTCGGCGATCGCGACCCTGGGCTTGGGCATGTCGGCGAGCGCGCAGAGGCGGTCGACGATCGCGTGCAGCTCGGGGGCCTCTTCGGGTGTCACCTCTCGGCCGTGCATCGCGAACAGCGCGATGCGGTCGGAGGCGTAGAACTGGAAGAAGAGGAACCCCGCGCCCACGACGGCGATGACGAGCGGCGCGACGCTGATCGCGACGAGCGCTGCCATGAACGCGACGAAGAGCAGGCCCAGCAGGAACATCGTGAGGGCCATGCGGGTCTGGAGTCCGCGGTCTGCGCGGAACCGGGTGGTAGCCATGTCAGCCGGGGATGAGCCCTTCCTCGCCGAGCAGGTCTCTGACCTCGGCCAGCCCCGCATCGGCGGAGGGCAGGACGAGGTCCGACGGCACGAGCGTGTCGTCGGGCATGGGGACGCCCACCTCGCGCACCCGGCCGAGCAGCGCGGCCAGAGCGCTGCCGAACGCGCTCTCGTCGTCGCCGTCGACCGCGCGGGCGAGCGCGTCGTCGAGCTCGTTGAGCCGGTCCAGCTCCGCCTCGGGGACGTCGAGCTGGCCCTCGCCCAGGATGCGCACGATCATTGATCTGCTCCGGAGCCGCTCTCCACCTGCTTCGGTGCGTCGGCGCCGCCGATCTGCTGCTTCATCTTCGCCAGTTCGGCGTCGATGTCGCTGCCCGAGGACAGCTGGTCCAGCTCGTGCTGGATGTCGTCGTCGCGGCTGCCCGGCGGCAGCGACGCGTCGTCGAGCGCGCCGGAGGCGAGCAGCTCGTCGACCGCGCCGGCCCGCGCCTGCATCTGCAGGGTCTTGTCCTCGGCACGCTGGATGGCGAGGCCGACGTCGCCCATCTCCTCGGAGATGCCGGCGAACGCCTCACCGATCTTGCTCTGCGCCTCGGCCGCCGTGTAGGTAGCCTTGATGGTCTCCTTGCGGGTGCGGAACGCGTCGACCTTCGCCTGCAGCCGCTGCGAGGCGACCGTGAGCTTCTCCTCCTCGGCCTGCAGCGACGCGTGCTGGGTCGCCAGGTCGGAGATCTGCTGGTTGACGGCGCCCCGGCGCGACAACGCCTCGCGGGCGAGGTCGTCACGGCCGGCCGTGACGGCCTGCTGCGCCTGCCCCTGAAGCTTGTCGGCGGAACCCTGCAGCTGCTGCATCTGGATCTCGAGACGCTTACGGCTGGTGGCGACGTCGGCAACCCCGCGACGGACCTTCTGCAGCATCTCCAGCTGCTTCTGGTAGGAGTAGTCGAGAGTCTCGCGCGGGTCCTCGGCGCGGTCGAGCGCTTTGTTGGCCTTCGACTTGAAGATGAGCGACAGGCGTCGCGCGATGCTCATCGGCGTGGTCTCCCTCGTTCGTCGTGCACACCACAGTAGCCAGCCGCGCGCCGCCCGGCACTCCGTGAACGGTCGGTAACCTGGGTTCGTGCCCCTGTTCCGTCCCGGCCGCGACAGCGCGCCCGTCGACAGCGCTGTCGAGGAAGCGCCCGAGGAGGCGCCGCAGACCGCGGGCAAGGGCCGCCCCACCCCCAAACGGCGCGATGCGCAACGCCGTCGACGCGAGGTCGTCAAGGCCCCCACGACCAAGCGCGAGGCCTACCGCCAGCGGCGCGACCGCATCCGCCAGGAGCGACGTGGCCAGCGCCGCGCGCTGGTGTCCGGCGACGAGGGCAACCTGCCGCCGCGCGACGCCGGCCCGGCCAAGCGCTACGTCCGCGACATGGTCGACAGCCGGCGCAGCATGGGCACGTTGTTCCTGCCGGCCGCGCTCGTGCTGCTGTTCGCCAGCACGGTGAAGGGCCCGGCGCTCGCGGCGCTGGTCTCGTTCGGCTACGTCGTACTCCTCGGGGCGATCATCGTCGACAGCTTCGTGCTGTCCCGCAAGGTGCACCGGGCGGTCAGCGAGAAGTTCGGTGAGAAGGCGACCACCGGGGTGCGGATGTACGCCATCACCCGGTCGTTGCAGTTCCGCCGGCTGCGCATGCCGCCGCCCAAGGTCAAGCGCGGCGACCGGGTCTGAAGCCTGAGCCGTAGGGTTCGAGGCATGGAGTATCGCCACCTGGGCCGCAGCGGCCTGCTCGTGTCCGAGATCGCCTACGGCAACTGGATCACGCACGGCAGCCAGGTGGAGGCCGACACGGCGACCGCCTGCGTGCGCGCGGCACTCGACGCCGACATCAACTTCTTCGACACCGCCGACGTCTACGCGCAGGGCCGGGCGGAGGACGTCCTCGGTCGGGCTCTCGACGGCGTGCCCCGCAAGGACCTCGTGCTGGCGACGAAGGTGTTCTGGCCAACAGGCGCGGGCCCCAACGACCGCGGCCTGTCGCGCAAGCACATCTTCGAGTCGATCGACGCGTCGCTGCGCCGGTTGCGCACCGACTACGTCGACCTCTACCAAGCGCACCGGTTCGACGTCGAGACACCGCTCGAGGAGACGCTGCACGCGTTCGACGACCTGGTGCGCGCGGGCAAGGTGCACTACATCGGCGTCTCGGAGTGGACCGCGGCGCAGATCGAGGACGCGCTGCGTATCGCCGACGCGATGGGCTTCGACCGCATCGTCACCAACCAACCGCAGTACTCCGCGCTGTGGCGGGTCATCGAGGCGGAGGTCGTGCCGCTCTGCGAGCAGGAGGGGGTCGGCCAGATCGTCTGGTCGCCGATCGCGCAGGGCGTGCTGACCGGCAAGTACCGTCCCGGCGCCGAGCCGCCCGCCGGCTCGCGGGCGACCGACGCGACCGGCGGCGGGTTCGTCAAGCGCTGGCTCGAGGACGACGTGCTGACCCGCGTGCAGGAGCTGGCGCCCGTCGCCGACGAGGCCGGGCTGTCGATGGCGCAGCTCGCGGTGGCCTGGGTGCTGCAGAACTCCAACGTCTCGGCCGCGATCATCGGGGCCTCGCGTCCCGAGCAGGTGAAGGACAACGTGGGTGCGGCGGGCGTACGGCTCGACGACGCGGTCATGCGACGCATCGACGAGATCCTCGACCCGGTCGTCCAGCGCGACCCCGCGCTCACCGTCAGCCCGCGCAAGCGACCCTGAGCGCGGCGGGCGCTCACTCCTCCCGCAGACTCATCGGGCCGTAGACCTCGCGATCCCCGTCGAGGAGCGTGACCTGCTCCACCCCGGCCGACAGCAGCTCGCGCCAGTTCTCGCCCACCCAACTCTCGGCGTCGGACCGCGTCGGGAACGCCTCTCCCTGCGGCGCCTCGCGCGGGGAGACCGGCGTCCCGTCGGCCGCCTCGTAGCGCCAGGTCCAGCTCATCGGTCCTCCGGTCGCTCGTCGGACATAGCGGTGAAGATGCGGTCGGCGATCTCGTCGGGGCTCAGGTCGTCGACGTCGACGATGTAGGACGCCACCGCGGCGTAGCGGTCGGCGCGCCCGTCGTACAGGCGCCGCAACGCCGTGGCCACGTCGTCGCCCTCGTGGAACCACGGCCGCCCCTCGCCCGTACCCACCCGCTGCGCCAGTGTCTCGATGCGGGCACGCAGCCAGACGACGAACCCGCCCGCCGCAAGCCGGCGCCGGTCGTCGTCGCTGTCGACGATGCCGCCCGCCACCGCGGCGATGACGGGCGCCGGGGCGCGCAGCGCCTCGGTCAGGGCGCGGGACTCCAGGTCGCGCAGCGTGCCGACGCCCTCCTCGTCGAGCACCTTGTCGGTGCTGCGGCCGCCCGCGCGAGCGACCAACGTGTCGTTGTCGAGGTAGGGCCAGCCGGTGCGCTTCGACAAGGCGGCACCGACCGTCGTCTTTCCGGCACCCATCATCCCCATGAGCAGGACGCGCTGCGGCGGAGCGGGGCTCATCGCGGCGACGCATCGACGAACGGCGGGCGTACGACGTGCATGCCGGCCGACCGACCCCTCACGTCGACGAGCACCGCGTCACCCTCCTGCACCTGCGACCCGAGCAGCGCGAGGGCGACGCCGACGCGGCGGGTCGGCGAGAACGTGCCACTGGTCACCTCGCCGACGACCGTCCCGTCACCCGCCGTCACCGTCATGTGCGGGCGAGGGATGGCCCGGTCGTCGGCGACCAGCCCCCGCAGCAACCGCGCGGGTCCCGCCGCGCGCTCGGCCAGCATCGCGTCGCGTCCCCAGAACGCCGGCTTGTCCCAGCCGACGGCCCAGCCGAGCCTCGCCTGCACCGGCGTGACCGTCGGCCCGATGTCCTGACCGTGCAGGGGATATCCCATCTCCGTGCGCAACGTGTCGCGGGCGCCGAGGCCGCACGGCAGCCCACCGAGGTCGATCGTCCGGGCGAGCAACGCGTCCCACACCGGCCCCGCATCGGACCAGGGGCAGACGATCTCGAAGCCGATCTCCCCGGTGTAGCCGGAGCGGCAGACCACGACGGTCGTGCCCTCCCAGCCGGCGTCGGCGAACGACATGTAGTCGTGGTCGTGGGGCAGCCCGAGCTGCGCGAGCAGCTGCGGCGAGCGCGGTCCCTGGACGGCGAGGACCGCGAAGTCCTCGTGCCGGTCGGCGACCTCGACGCCCGGTGGTGCCGCCGCCGCCAGCCGCCGCGCCACCTCGGCGGTGTTGGCGGCGTTCGGGACGAGGAACACGTCGTCGTCACCGCGCAGGTAGGCGATGAGGTCGTCGACGATGCCGCCGGTGGGGTCGTCGCAGCACAACGTGTACTGCGCCTGACCCGGCTGCAGGCGGCCGAGGTCGGCGGTGAGGCAGGAGTCGACGAACGCCCGCGCGCCCTCGCCGGTCACTGCGACCTTGCCGAGGTGGCTCACGTCGAAGACCCCGACCGCCTGGCGGACCGCCGCGTGCTCCTTGAGCACGCCCCCGCCGGCGTAGTCGATCGGCATCGACCAGCCGCCGAAGTCGGCGAGCTTCGCGCCGAGCGCGAGATGCCGCTCGTGCAGTGGCGACCGGCGCGGCTCGTCGGCGGGCATGAGCGCCACGCTACCGAGCACGGGCGCCCGCTAGCGTGGCGGACGTGACCGACCTGACCGTTACCAGCGCAGATCCGGCAACCCTCGACGTCGATGCCCTGGTGGTCGGCCTGGTCCAGCGGCCCGACGGGCCCCCGGCACTCGCGGCCGGCGCGGCGGCGGTCGACGCCGCCCTCGACGGGCAGCTCGCGGCAGCAGCGGCAGCCGTCGGCGCCACCGGCGCCGCCGGAGAGGTGACCCGCCTGGCGACGCTCGGGCGGCTCACCGCCAGGACGGTGGTCGCCGTGGGGCTCGGCGCCGGGCCCGCCGACGCGGAGACGCTGCGCCGCGCGGCCGGGGCCGCCGCGCGCGAGCTGGCCGGCTCGGCCTCGGTCGCGACCACCCTCGTCACCGGCGATGACGAGGGTCCACTGCGCGCGGCCGCCGAGGGGCTGCTGCTCGGGGCCTACGCCTTCCGCCGCTACCGGACGGTGTCGGGTGAGCGGGTCCGCCCCGCCGTGGAGCGCGCCCTGGTCGTCGTCGACAGCGAGGCAGCCAAGGGCGCACAGCAGGTGGTCGACCGGGCTCGGGTGGTCGCCGAGGCCGTTCACCTGTGCCGCGACCTCGTCAACACGCCGCCGTCCGATCTGCACCCGGCCGATCTCGCCGCGGCCGCACTCTCGGCCTGCGAGGGTCTCGACCTCGAGGTCGAGGTGCTCGACGAGCGGGCCCTGCGGGATGGGGGCTACGGCGGGATCCTGGGGGTGGGCGCCGGCGCCGAGCACCCGCCGCGGCTGGTCCGCATCGCCTACCGCCATCCCGACGCGACCGCACACGTCGCCCTCGTCGGCAAGGGCATCACGTTCGACTCCGGCGGCCTGTCCATCAAGCCGGCCGCGTCGATGGAGTGGATGAAGTCCGACATGGGCGGCGCCGCCGCGGTGCTCTCGACGCTGACGGCGGTCGGGCGCCTGGGCCCGGCGGTCAACGTCACCGGCTACCTCGCCATCGCCGAGAACATGCCCAGCGGCACGGCGATCCGCCCGTCCGACGTCCTCACCATGCGCGGCGGGCGCACCGTCGAGGTGCTCAACACCGACGCCGAAGGTCGCCTGGTCATGGCCGACGCGATCGTGCGGGCCTGCGAGGAGTCCCCGGACGCGCTGCTCGACGTGGCGACGCTCACCGGGGCGCAGCTGGTCGCGCTCGGCTCGCTGACGTTCGGGGTCATGGGCAACGACGACGCCCTGCGCGCCGCGGTGGTCGATGCCGCCGGGCGCACCGGGGAGCAGGCCTGGCCGATGCCGCTGCCCAAGGAGCTGCGCTCGTCGCTGGACTCCGACGTTGCCGACATCAAGAACACCGGCGACCGCTACGGCGGCATGCTCGTGGCCGGGTTGTTCCTGCAGGACTTCGTGGCCGAGGGGGTGCGCTGGGCGCACCTCGACATCGCCGGGCCGGCGTTCAACCAGGGCAAGGCGTTCGGCTACACCCCTCGGGGCGGCACCGGCGCAGCCGTACGCACCCTCGTGGAGCTGCTCACCTCGTGGCAGTGATCCATCCGGGCTAGGCATCACCCGGACGGGTGTACGTCGCAGCCGTCGCGGCGGCCGATCTGGCCGGTGGACTACTTATCCCGTCATCCACCGGAGGCCACCGTGCTCGACCGTCTGCCGACCGTCGTCGCCACCAAGATGAAGATGCTCGCGCTCGTCGCCGCGGCCACCACCGCGGGCGGCACCGGCGCCTACGCCGTCGTCGCGTCGGTGACGCCGGCGCCGCTCAACACCGTCACCGTCGCCAGCGACACCACGGCGAGCCCCGACCCGTCGGTGACCGACTCGCCGACGACGGACCCGTCGACCGGCACCGACCCGACCGACACCGCCTCGCCGACGGACTCCCCGACCGACTCGCCCGACCCGTCGCCCACCGACTCGGTCGGCACCAACGCCGCACCGACCGACGGCAGCACCCCCACGTGCCCCGCCGGTGTGACCAACCACGGCCAGTACGTGTCCTCGGTCGCCCGCGACAAGAGCACGACGGGCCGCGACCACGGCAAGGCCGTCTCCGAAGCCGCGCACAGTGACTGCGGCAAGACCGCGCCCGACAGCACCGGCACCGACGGCACCACGGGCGAGTCCGCCGACCCGACGGACACCGCAAGCGCCACCCCGACGGACAGCCCGACCGACACGCCGACGACCACGCCCAGCACCGACGGCAGCGCGTCGACCGGCTCCGCGACCACCAGCGGGCACGGTCACGGCCACGGCAACGGGCACGGCCACCACTGATCGCACGCACCACCCCCTCCACGCGGGGACCGTCCACTCCGGACGGTCCCCGCACCCGTGTACGGGGGTGACCCGGAGGCCGGGTGGAAAGATGGCAGACGACCCCCGACGTCGTGGGAGAGGAAGCCGACGTGGCGAGCACGCAATCCGCCGACCTCGTGATCCTCGGGGCCGGTAGCGGGGGCTACGCCTGCGCCCTGCGCGCGGCGGAGCTGGGCATGTCGGTCGTCCTCGTCGAGCGTGACCGCGTCGGCGGCACCTGCCTGCATCGCGGTTGCATCCCGACGAAGGCCTTGCTGCACGCCGCCGAGGTCGCCGACTCCGCACGGGACAGCGAGGCCGTCGGCGTACGCGCCACGCTCGACGGCATCGACATGGCCGGCGTCAACGCCTACAAGAACAAGGTGGTCGAGCGGCTCTGGAAGGGGCTGACCGGGCTCATCAGCTCCCGGAAGATCACGGTCGTCGAGGGTGAGGGCCGGCTGGTCGCGACCAACGCCGTCCAGGTGGGTGACGACCGGTTCGAGGCCGGCCGGGCGGTCGTCCTCGCCAGCGGGTCGCAGTCGAAGACGCTGCCCGGGCTGGAGGTCGACGGCGAGCGCATCATCACGAGCGACCAGGCGCTGACCCTCGACCGGGTGCCGTCGTCGGTGGTCGTGCTCGGCGGCGGGGTCATCGGCGTGGAGTTCGCCAGCGTCTGGCGGTCGTTCGGCGCCGAGGTGACGATCGTCGAGGCCCTCCCGCACCTGTTGCCGGCCGAGGAGGAGTCGAGCTCGAAGCTGCTCGAGCGGGCGTTTCGCAAGCGGGGCATCGGCTTCAAGGTCGGCGTGCGCTTCTCCGACGTGAAGGTCACCGACTCCGGTGTCGCCGTCTCGCTGGAAAGCGGCGAGACCGTCGAGAGCGAGCTGCTGCTCGTCGCCGTCGGGCGAGGCCCGGTGTCCGACGGGTTGGGTTACGCCGACAACGGCGTCGAGATGGACCGCGGCTACGTGCTCGTCGACGACTACTGCCAGACCAACGTGCCGGGCATCTACGCACTGGGCGACCTGCGGCCCGGCTTGCAGCTCGCCCACGTCGGCTTCGCCGAGGGGATCATGGTCGCCGAACGGATCGCCGGGCTCAACCCGGCCCCGGTCGACTACGTCAACGTGCCGCGCATCACCTACTCCGACCCCGAGGTCGCCTCGGTGGGGCTGACAACCGCCCAGGCGAAGGAACGCGGGATGGAGACCGTCGAGGTGACCTACGACCTCGCCGGCAACGGCCGCGCCCAGATCCTCCAGACATCCGGCGCGGTCAAGGTCATCGCCGCCAAGGACGGACCGGTGATCGGCGTACACATGGTCGGCGCTCGCGTCGGCGACCTCATCGCCGAGGCTCAGCTCATCACCAACTGGGAGGCGCTGCCCGCCGAGGTCGCCCAGCTCATCCACCCGCACCCGACGTTGTCCGAGGCGTTGGGCGAGGCGCATCTCGCGCTCGCCGGCAAGCCGCTGCACACCCACGGGTAGGACGGTCGGAGAACCCGCCGCCCACCCGGTCGACCGAAGGAGCACGCAGCACCCATGGCCGTCTCCGTCACCATGCCACGCCTCGGCGAGAGCGTGTCCGAGGGCACGATCACCCGCTGGTTGAAGAAGGAGGGCGAGCACGTCGAGGCCGACGAGCCGCTGCTCGAGGTCTCGACCGACAAGGTCGACACCGAGATCCCCTCACCGGCCTCGGGCGTGCTGACCGCCATCAAGGTCGCCGAGGACGAGACCGTCGAGATCGGCGCCGAGCTGGCCGTCATCGACGAGACAGGCGGCGCGGAGACGACCCAGGGCACCGTCGACGTGACCGCGCAAGAGCAGTCGCGGCAGGCAGGCGCACCGGCCCCCGCCCCGCAGCAGCAGCCCGAGCAGGCCGCCGAGGAGCAGGCACCGCCCGCGGAGCCGGTGCCGCAGCAGCCGGCCGCCCAGCAGGCACCCCCACCACCCCCGCAGCAGGCACCCCCACCACCCCCGCAGCAAGCACCCCCGGCTCCCCCGCAGCAGGCGCCACCGGCCGTGGCGCAGCAACCGGCGCAGCAGGCACCCCCGCCCGCGAGCGACGGGCAGGCGAGCGATGCGGCGTACGTCACCCCGCTGGTCCGCAAGCTGGCGGCCGAGCACGGCGTCGACCTGGAGCAGATCCAGGGGACCGGTGTCGGCGGGCGCATCCGCAAGCAGGACGTGCTCGACGCCGCCCGTACCGGCGGGGCCGCACCGACCAACGCGCAAGCGCCCGCTGCGCAGGCCGCTCCCCCGCAGCAACCGGCGGCCCCATCGCAGCCGGCAGCCGCCCGGCCGGCCGGCGCCCCCCCGGCGCAGCGGCCCGCAGCGGTCGGGCCGACGCCCGCGCGCGGCCACACCGAGACCCTCTCCCGGCTGCGCCGGGTCATCGCCGAGCGCATGACGGAGTCGCTGCAGACCAGCGCCCAGCTCACCACCGTCGTCGAGGTCGACGTCACCCGGATCGCCCGGCTGATCGACGTCGCCCGCCCCGATTTCGAGGCCCGTGAGGGCGTGAAGCTGCGCTACCTGCCGTTCTTCGCCCTGGCCACCTGCGAGGCGCTGCGGGCACACCCGGCGGTCAACGCGTCGATCGACACCGACGCCGGCACGGTGACCTACCACGACTCCGTGCATCTCGGGGTGGCCGTCGACACCGACCGCGGGCTCCTGGTGCCGGTGATCAGGGACGCCGGCGACCTCAACATCGCCGGCCTGGCCCGCAAGATCGCGGATCTGGCCGAACGCACTCGCGGCAACAACGTGAGCCCCGACGAGCTCGGCGGCGGCACGTTCACACTGACCAACACCGGCTCGCGGGGCGCGCTGTTCGACACCCCGATCATCAACCAGCCGCAGGTCGGCATCCTCGGGACCGGGGCGGTCGTGAAACGGCCGGTCGTCGTCGAGGACCCCGAGCTCGGAGAGGTGATCACGATCCGCTGCGTGATGTATCTCGCCTTGACCTACGACCACCGGCTCGTCGACGGGGCCGACGCCGCACGCTTCCTCGGCACGGTCAAGGAGCGGCTGGAAGCCGGCGACTTCGCCGCGGACCTCGGCCTCTGACGTGCGCATCGTCGTCACCGGGGCATCGGGCCTGCTCGGGCCCCGGTTCGTCGACCAGATGCGCGGCGCGGGCCACGAGGTGCTGCGCCTCGTGCGACGCGCGCCGGCGTCGGCGGACGAGCGCACCTGGGATCCGGCCGCCGGACGCCTCGACCCTGCGATCTTCGAGGGCGTCGACGCGGTCGTGCACCTGTCCGGCGCCAACCTCGGCGACAAGCGCTGGACCGGCGAGTACAAGCAGGTGTTGCGCGACAGCCGCATCGTCAGCACCGGCCTGGTGAGCCGCACGCTGGCCGACCTGCCGCACCCGCCCGGGGTCCTCGTGTGCGCGTCGGCGGTCGGCTACTACGGCGACTGCGGCGAGCGGCACGTCGACGAGACCGCCCCACCGGGAGAAGGCTTCCTCGTCGACCTCGTCGTCGACTGGGAGCGGGCGACGGCACCCGCGTCCGAGGCCGGGGTCCGCGTCGTCCTCATGCGCAGCGGGATCGTGCTGGCGCCGGACGGAGGCGCCCTGAAGAAGATGCTGCCGATCTTCAAGGCCGGCCTCGGGGCACGCCTCGGCTCCGGGCAGCAGTGGTGGAGCTGGATCGCCGTGCACGACCAGCTGGCCGCGATGCGCTACCTCGTCGAGAACGACGCAGTCCGGGGTCCGGTCAACGTCGTGGCGCCGCACCCGGTGCGCAACGTGGAGTTCACCCGGTCGCTGGCCCGCGCGCTGCACCGGCCGGCCGCCCTGGCCGCGCCGGCCTTCGCGCTGCGGCTGCTGTTCGGCGAGCTGGCCGACGCCGGGCTGCTCTGGAGCCAGCACGTCGTGCCGCAGGCCCTCCTCGACGCCGGGTTCAGCTTCCGCCATCCCGATCTCGACGGCGCCCTCGCCAGCCTGCTCCAGCAAGACGGCCCCGCCCCGCGCCCCGCGGCCGAGGGCTAGGCCGGCTGCACCGACCACAGCCGCCAGCCGTCCGCTTCACGCTGCACGACGACCGTCCAGGTCCGCGCCGGCCGCGGCGCGACGTGCTCGAGGACCCGCCCGCCCGCGGTGACGACGTCGTACGCCGAGAGCGTGTCGGTGACTGCCAAGGTGACCCGGCCCGCCGCGGCGGACACGGCTCGGACGGCGAGCACGGAGCTTGCGTAGCCGGGGACCGCCGCCGCCCCGGCCGCGCGCCACCGTTGCACGGTGCCGACGTCGGCCGCACGTTGCGGGGCGGCACCGGCATAGACCGCGGTGAGCGCGACCGGATCGAGCCGGCGGATCGCCGTCACGCGGCTCGCGACCAGATCCGCCACCACGGCCGACCAGTCAGGCCCTCGCGACAGGTGCGCGGGAGACGGCCGCGAACGACCGTGACCGGCCAGCACCCCGAGCACGACCCCCGCGCCAGCCACCAGCGCCAGCAGGGCCACCGCCGGCCAACGTCGGGTCGCGCCGCCCGGCTGCGCGCGAGACGCCGGTGCGGGTGACGCGTGGACCGGCTCCTCCTCCTGGCCGGCCTGCCCCGGCGGCAGGCCAGCAACAGTGACTACCGGCGATGTCACGTCGACTGCGGCCGCGAGCGCCGCACCGAGCTCGACCATGGTCGGCCGCTCTGCGGGTGGGGCGTGCGCGGCGGCGCGCAGCACCTCCTGCGGCGCTCCGGCGGCATAGCGCAGGCAGAGCAGCGCGATCGCCCGGACATCGCCAGCCGGACAGGGTGGCTCATCGGCGTATGGGCTGCGGTGCGCGGTGCCGTCGAGCGCACCGAGCAACCGCGTGACGTCGACGTCGAGCAGCAGCCGACCGTCCCCCACCAGGACGTTGGCCGGAGTCAAGGCACCGTGCACGGTCCCCTGCGCGTGCAACCGGGCCAGGGCGACCGCCAGGGCCGCGAAGTGCGCCAGTGGCTGGGATCCCGCCGCCCGCAGGCTGCCCCCGACCGCGAGATCGGTGACCACCGCGACCTCGCGCCCGGACGTCACGAGGCCGCGCAACGTCACGTAGCCCGCATCGGGCAGGTCCGCGGCCAGCAACCGCTCGGCCGCGCGGCGGGCGACCGCCGGCCGGAGCCGCCGGAGCATCCGCGCGGCGCCGGTCGACGTCTCGACGGCCGACCACGCCTCACCCGCGGGGCCGACACCGAGCAGCCGGTCGAGCCCGTAGCCGGGGAACTCAGGCGACGTCATGAGGGCGATGCAACCAGCGACGGCCGACGGTCGGCGTTCGCTGTCCACAGGCCGTCCGGCGGGCAGGGCATGATGGCCGGCGTGCGGACGCTGAGCCAGCAGGAGCAGGACATCGTCGACGTCGTCACGGAGTTCGTCGACCGGCAGGTGAAGCCGGTCGCCCGTGACCTGGAGCATGCCAACACCTATCCGGACAAGTTGATCGCCACCATGCGCGATCTCGGAATCTTCGCGTTGGTGATCCCGCCGGACTACGGCGGCATCGGCGTGTCGACCCCGTGCTTCGCGGCGGTGACCGAGGAGCTCGCGCGCGGCTGGATGACCCTCGCCGGTGCCATGGGCGGGCACTCCGTCGTCGCGACCATGCTGCGGCTGTTCGGCACCGAGGAGCAACGACGGCGCTACCTGCCGCGGATGGCGACCGGTGAGATCCGCGCCGCGATGGCCCTCACCGAGCCGGGCGGCGGGTCGGACCTGCAGGCGATGCGCACTCGCGCGATCCGGCAGGCGGACGGAGACTACCTCGTCAACGGTACGAAGATGTGGATCACCAACGCCCGCACGGCCGGGCTGATCGCGCTGCTCTGCAAGACGAATCCCGATGCCAGCCCGTCGCACCGTGGCGTGAGCATCCTGCTGATGGAACCGGCGTACGGCTACGAGGTCTCCCGCGACCTGCCGAAGCTCGGCTACAAGGGCGTCGAGACCTGCGAGCTGGCATTCGACGACGTGCACGCCCCCGGTGACGCGCTGCTCGGCGGCGAGGAGGGGCAGGGCTTCGCACAGTTCATGAAGGGTCTCGAGCTCGGCCGGATCCAGGTCGCCTCCCGCGGGGTCGGCGTCGCCCAGGCCGCGCTCGACGACGCGCTCGCCTATGCCCAGCAGCGGGAGAGCTTCGGCGTGCCGATCTGGGAGCACCAGGCGGTCGGCCACCAGCTCGCGGAGATGGCGACGAAGACCGAGGCCGCGCGCCAGCTGGTGCTGCACGCCGCGCAGGTCTTCGACACCGGGGCCCGCGCCGACCTCGAGGCCGGCATGGCCAAGCTGTTCGCCTCGGAGATCTGCATGCAGGTGACCCTCGACGCGATGCGGGTGCACGGTGCGGCGGGTTACTCGACCGAGGTCGACATCGAACGCTACTTCCGCGACGCCCCGCTGATGATCGTCGGCGAGGGCACCAACGAGATCCAGCGCAACGTCATCGTGCGCCAGCTGATCGCCCGCGCGCAGCGAGGCGGCTGACGCTCCGCGGCGTAGCCTCGAACCATGGCCGGCATCGCGTTCGTGCACCCGGGACGGGTGCCCTACCTTGACGCCTGGCAGCAGCAGCAGGAGCTGCACGCCCGACGGGCCGCCGGCGACGTCGGCGACAGCGTGCTGCTGCTGGAGCACGATCCGGTCTACACCGCGGGCCGGCGCACGTCGGCCTTCGAGCGACCCGCCGGCGACCCCGGTGCACCGGTCGTCGACGTCGACCGCGGCGGCAAGATCACCTGGCACGGCCCCGGGCAGCTGACCGGCTACCCGATCGTCGCGCTGCCCGAACCGCTCGACGTCGTGTCCTACGTCCGCCGCCTGGAAACCGCGCTCATCGGCACCTGCGCGGATCTCGGCCTCGCCACGGTCCGGGTCCCCGGCCGCAGCGGCGTCTGGGTGCCGGCCGACGGGAACGGCCCCGACCGCAAGGTCGCCGCGATCGGCGTGCGGGTCGCCCGCGGCGTGACGATGCACGGATTCGCGCTCAACTGCGACTGCGACCTCACGTGGTTCGACCGCATCGTGCCGTGCGGCATCACCGACGCCGGCGTGACCTCGCTCACCCGCGAGCTCGGCCGTCCCGTCACGGTGGCCGACGCGATGCCCGTCGTGGAACGCCACCTGCTCGCCGTCCTGGAGCCCGACCTTGTCGGCTGAGGCACCCGACACCGCGATCGGGCCCGACGGCCGCCGGCTGCTGCGGCTGGAGGTGCGCAACGCCGCCGTACCGATCGAGCGCAAGCCCCCCTGGATCAAGACGCGCGCCCGCATGGGCCCCGAGTTCGCCGCGCTGAAGTCGATGGTCCGCTCCGAGGGCCTGCACACGGTCTGCGAGGAAGCAGGCTGCCCCAACATCTACGAGTGCTGGGAGGACCGGGAGGCGACGTTCCTCATCGGCGGCGAGCAGTGCACCCGGCGCTGCGACTTCTGCCAGATCGCCACCGGCCGCCCCGCACCGCTCGACCGCGACGAGCCGCGCCGCGTCGCGGAGTCCGTGCAGGCGATGGGGCTGCGCTACGCGACCGTCACCGGCGTGACGCGCGACGACCTGCCCGACGGCGGTTCGTGGCTGTACGCCGAAACCGTGCGGCAGATCCATGCGCACGTGCCCGGCTGCGGGGTCGAGGTGCTGATCCCCGACTTCGACGGCATCCCGGAGCAGCTCGCCGAGGTCTTCTCGGCCAAGCCGCAGGTGCTCGCCCACAACGTCGAGACCGTGCCCCGGATCTTCCGCCGGATCCGGCCGGGATTCCGCTACCAGCGCTCGCTCGACGTGCTGACCGCCGCGCGCGCGGCCGGGCTGGTCACGAAGTCAAACCTCATCCTCGGCCTGGGCGAGGAGCGCGCCGAAGTCGTCGAGACCATGCAGGCGCTGCACGCCGCCGGCTGCGAGCTGTTGACGATCACGCAGTACCTGCGCCCCTCACCCCGCCACCATCCCGTCGTGCGCTGGGTGCACCCGGACGAGTTCGTCGAGCTGGCGCGGGAGGCCGAGCAGATCGGCTTCATCGGCGTGCTCAGCGGTCCGCTGGTGCGCTCGTCGTACCGCGCCGGACGCCTCTACAGCCAGGCCGTCGAGGCTCGCGGCACGCGCACGTCGGGCTGACCAGGCCTCACCCGGGCCGACCGTATGCTGGCCGGCATGGCCCGAGACGACTCCAAATCCGGCGGCCGGCTCGAGCAGATCAAGCTGGTCTACTCGTTCACCCGCGAACGCGACCCCCAGATCCTGCTCTGGATCGCGCTGCCGGCGATCGCCATCTTCGCCGTGCTGCTGGCACTCGGCTTCGTCTTCGGGCACCCGATCTACCTCGGCGTGATCGGGTTCATCGCTGCCCTGCTCTGGATGACCAGCATCTTCGGTCGCCGCTCGATGTCTGCGCAGTACGCCAGTGTCGAGGGCCAGCCCGGCGCCGCGGCCGCCGTCCTGTCCTCGCTGCGCGGCACGTGGAAGGTGCAGCCCGCGGTCGCGCTCAACCGCAACCAGGACCTCGTGCACCGCGCGGTCGGCCGGCCCGGCATCGTGCTCGTCGGCGAGGGCGCACCGAGCCGGGTGGGGCCGCTCATCGCCCAGGAGCGCAAGCGGGTCACCCGGATCGCGGGCGACATCCCGATCTACGAGGTGCAGGTCGGCGCCGAAGAAGGTCAGGTCGACCTGCGCAAGCTGCAGGCGCACCTCGGCAAGCTGCCGCGCAACCTCAAGCCGCGTGAGGTCGACGCGGTCGACAACCGGCTGCGTGCACTGGGTGGCGCCGCCATGCCGGTGCCGAAGGGCCCGCTCCCCCGCGGCGGCCGGATCCCGCGCGGCAAGATGCGCTGAACCCGCGGCGATCCCCGGCGGGGGCCAGGTGCGTCCGACGCAGCGGCTAGGCGCGCACGACGACGGTGCCGGTCGCCCGGTCGTGCAGCCCGCGTCCGTCGCGGTCCGTGAACAGCACGGTGAAGATCAGCGCGAGCAGCACCGCTCGGGGCACCGCCCACCAGCCGATGCCTGCGTGCTGCGTCCGGCGCGCCACCGAGATCACGCGAAGCCCGGTGAGGCGCATGCCGGCGCTCTGCCCGCCGAGCCCCACGAGCACGGCGTACTCCACGAGGAACACCAGCGTGCTCCAGATGCCGGTGTGCACCGACCCCGCCGGGATCGTCGCCACGAGCCAGGACAGCACCGCATCGACCGCGAACGCCACGAACCGTGGACCGAGCCCCACGGCGGACCCCGGCCCGCTCGCCGGTAGCCCCAAGGACTGCCCGCGGTAGTCGTGCAGCTCGGAGCCCGCCGGCGGCGCATCGAGCCACGAGCCGGAGATCCGCGGGGAGGCCATGGCTCCACGGTAACCGCCGCGATGATGCGGCTCAGAGCGACAGCTCGAACCAGACCGTCTTCGCCAGGTCCGTCGACTCGACGCCCCAGCGACGGGCCAGGTGCTCGATCAGGTGCAGGCCGCGCCCGCCCTCCGCCGCAGCGTTGGGTCGCCCGCGCCGCAGCGGTGCGTGCGGAGCCTGGTCGACCACCTCGACGCGGACGCCGTCGGTCGCGAGGCGCAGTGTGCGCAGGCGCAGCGACGTCCCCGCATGCCGCACCGCGTTGGTGACCACCTCGCTCACGAGCAGCGTCGCGGTCTCGACGAGCTCGTCGAGACCCCATGACGCCAGCACGTGCTCGACGGCGGAGCGCGCCTGCGCCGGTGACTGGATGTCCGCGGGCAGCTCCTGCACGAGCTCGCTGATGGGCTGACCCTCGCCCGCGGGCAGGGTCCACAGCGCGAGCAGGGCGACGTCGTCGTCGGATGCGGGCTGCACCGCGAGCGCCGCCTCGCAGGCCGCCTCCGCCCCGCGCACTCCGTCGACCGCGCGAGCCAGCCGGCGCATGCCCTCGTCGACAGGTAGGTCGGGACTCTCGACGAGCCCGTCGGTGTAGAGGAGCAGCAGCGAGCCGAGCGGGAGGGTGACGACGCGTTCGCCGTACGAACCGAGGCCGACGCCGAGCGGGGGACCTGGTTCGAGCGGCAGGAAGGCCGCCGGGTCGCCGTGCGACACCAGCAGCGGCGGCGGATGGCCGGCGCAGGCGAGCAGCGCGCGGTCGGTGGTCGGGTCCCACTCGACGTAGCAGCAGGTGACGATCAGCGCGTCGTCGAGGGAGGCCACGAGCCGGTCGAGGCGACCCAGGATGCCCGCGGGGCTGTGCCCTTCCAGGACGTAGCCACGGATGGCCGCCAGGACCTGCCCCATGACCGCGGCGGCACGGACCCCGCGGCCCATGACGTCGCCGACGACGAGCCCCACACACCCCGAGGGCAACGGCACGACGTCGTAGAAGTCGCCGCCCACCGACATGCCGCGGGTCCCGGGCAGGTAGCGCACGGCCACCTCGGCGCCGGCCACGGCCGGCAGGTCGACCGGCAGCAGCGACCGTTGCAGGGTGTGCGCGATCTCGCTCTGCTGATGGAAGAGCCGCGCGTTGTCGAGTGCCAGCGCGAGCCGGCCGGCGAGCTCCCTCATCTCGGCCAGGTCATCGGCACCGAGGGGCGGGCGCTGACCGATCGTCGCCATGGTGAGCACGCCGAGTCCGCGCCCGTGCGCCCGCAACGGCAGGACCAGCCCCGACCCCAGGTCGATCTCGTGCAGGAGCGCGAGCTGCGCCGCCTCGTCGACCAGGTCGCGGTAGTCGTCATCGCCCCGCTGGAACAACCGCGGCAGCCCGCTGTCCATCGTCGAGCGGATGAGGTCGCCACCGCGCCCGTCGAGGGTCCGGGCGAATCCGTTCAGGGCGTGGCCGATGAGCGGGTCGGCATGGTCGCCGCCGGCGATCTGCCACGTGTCGTCGGGGCCGGCGAGCACGACGATCGCCACGTCGGCCAGGCGGTCGGTCGCCAGCCGGCACAGCTCCTCGCACAGCGGCCGGGCCTCGGTCACCCCTGCGAACAGCCGCCCCGACTCGGCGAGCAGCTCCAGCCGGTCGCGAGAGCGCCGCTCGACCGAGATCATGCGAGCGCGGTGCAGCGCGACGGAGCACTGGGCGATGACGGTGTCGAAGAACGAGAGGTTGGCCGGGTCGGTCAGGAGCCCGCCGTCGGCGAAGCTGGCCGACAGCACGCCGAGGACCTCACCGCCCTGGACGAGGGGTTCGCAGACGTACGCCGCGCCGACACTCGCCCCGCCCAGCAGTCCGGGGTAGCGCTCGTCGCGCTCCGCGACGGACAGCAGGGTGACGCGCTGCGCGTGCAATGCGGACTCGGCAGCGGGCGCGCGCGCGTCGAGCGGCATGTCGGTGAGGCAGGCGATGACGTCAGCGGGGTAGCCGACGTGGCCCTGCAGGGCCAGCATGCCCCGCTCGCGATCGAGCATCCAGACCGCGCCGGCCACCGCGCCGAGCAGCGACAGTCCGCTCTCCACCATGGTGCGCACGACGGCTTCGACGGCGAGGGCGCCGAGCAGGTCGGCGCTGACGGCCTGGAGCCGGCGCAGCCGTTGCGCCACCTGCTCCGTCGAGGCGTGCGCGAGCTGCTCCTCGTCGAACACGCCGAAATCCTTCGGACGAAGCGGCTCCCCCTGCGGAGGCACCGGCGGCGACACGCTCATCGCCGGTGGCCGGCTCGACGCCGGGCGGTGGTGCCCGTCACCATGCGACGGTAGCGCCGTCGGGTGGACAATCGCTGACGGCTACCCCGACTTCCGCTGCGTAACCCTCGCGAAACATCCGGGATACGGCTCGGAAACCGCGTCGGCGTACGTTCATCCGCGGGCAACCACCAGGCCACAGGGGCCCGCACGGGCCCACGGGAGGATTAGATGTTCACCAGCGCGGACGAGGTTCTCGCCTACATCTCCGATCACGACGTGAAGTTCGTCGATGTCCGGTTCTGCGACCTGCCGGGCGTCATGCAGCACGTCTCGATCCCGGCGGAGAACTTCGGGCGGCGGGTGTTCGAAGAGGGCCTGATGTTCGACGGTTCCTCGATCCGCGGCTTCCAGCAGATCCACGAGTCGGACATGCTGCTGCTGCCCGACCCGACGAGCGCCGTGGAGGACCCATTCCGTCAGCACAAGACGCTGGTCCTCAACTTCTTCATCCACGACCCGTTGACCGGTGAGGCCTACAGCCGCGACCCGCGCAACATCGCCCGCAAGGCCGAGGACTACGTGCGAGGCTCGGGCATCGCGGACACGGCCTACTTCGGCCCGGAGGCGGAGTTCTACATCTTCGACTCGATCCGCTACGACTCGACGCCGCACTCGACCTACCACTACATCGACTCGGTCGAGGCCGCGTGGAACACCGGCCGCGACGAGGACGGCGGCAACAAGGGCTACAAGCCGGCGTACAAGGGCGGATACTTCCCGACCCCGCCGACCGACCACTTCATCGACCTGCGCGCGGAGATGGTGCGCAAGCTGCTGGAGACCGGACTCGACGTCGAGCTGCACCACCACGAGGTCGGCACCGCCGGCCAGTCGGAGATCGGCTTCCGGTTCGGCACGCTGCTCAAGACGGCCGACAACCTCATGTGGTTCAAGTACGTCGTCAAGAACGTCGCGCTGGCCGCGGGCCACACGGTGACGTTCATGCCGAAGCCCATCTTCGGTGACAACGGCTCGGGCATGCACTGCCACCAGTCGCTGTGGAAGGACGGCGCCCCGCTGTTCTACGACGAGGTCGGCTACGCGGGGCTGTCCGACACTGCGCGCTACTACATCGGCGGCCTGCTCAAGCACGCGCCCGCGCTGCTCGCCTTCACCAACCCGACGACCAACTCCTACCGGCGGCTGGTGCCGGGCTACGAGGCTCCGGTCAACCTGGTCTACTCGCAGCGCAACCGCTCGGCCTGCTGCCGGATCCCGATCACCGGTACCAACCCGAAGGCCAAGCGCATCGAGTTCCGGGTGCCCGACCCCTCGTGCAACCCCTACCTCGCGTTCGCAGCGATGCTGATGGCCGGCGTCGACGGCATCCGCAACAAGATCGAGCCCCCGGAGCCGATCGACAAGGACCTCTACGAGCTGCCGCCCGACGAGCACGCCGCGGTCGCGCAGGTGCCCGGTTCGCTGGAGCGGGTGCTCGACGAGCTCGAGGCCGACCACGAGTGGCTGCTCGAGGGCGGTGTCTTCACGCCGGACGCGATCGACACGTGGCTCGACTACAAGCGGGTGCACGAGGTCGACCCGATCCGGCTGCGCCCGCACCCGTACGAGTTCCAGATGTACTACTCCATCTAGCGCGCCCGACATCCGCTTCCGGCTCGACCGTCGCGAAGGCCCTGGCGCGGCAACCGGCGACCTGAGCGGGGCTCGTGCGTGCCCCGGATTCTCCCGGTTGCGGTTGCCGCGGACGCGGCTGGCGTGGATCCTCAGCACATGGGGGGACCGACGGGCCGGGCGCAGCACGCTGCCCGGCTACGTCCGTACGTGGCCAGCCTTGTGCTGACCTGGCTCCGCGACTCGCCCCAGGCAACGTGGCGTGAGGTCGACGGCACGCTGGTCTTCGTCGACATCTCGGGCTTCACCAAGCTGACCGAGCGGCTGGCCGAGCGCGGCAAGGGCGGCGCCGAGGAGATGAGCGACATCCTCGACGCCACGTTCGGCGAGCTGCTTTGGGTCGCCTACTCCTACGGCGCGCAGCTGGTGAAGTGGGGCGGCGACGCGGTCCTGCTGCTGTTCACCGGAGACGGGCACGCGCCGCGGGCCTGCCGCGCGGCGTACGACATGCGGGCGACGATGCGCCGCATCGGCCACCTGCGCACGTCGGCCGGTGCCGTGACCCTGCGCATGAGCGTCGGCATCCACAGCGGCACGTTCCACTTCTTCCTGGTCGGCACGCTGCACCGCGAGCTGCTCGTCACAGGACCGGGCGCGACCACCACGGCCCGCATCGAGGGCGTCGCGGAAGCCGGCGAGATCGGCCTGTCCCCGCAGACGGCCGCCCTGCTGGCGCCGAACCTCGTCGGCGTGGAGAAGACGCCTGGCGTGTGGCTGCTGCGCGGCCGGCCACGGGTGCCGGAGACTCCGCGCCGGACGACGCTCGACCTGGCCGGCATCGACGTCGCGAGCTGCCTGACTGCACCGACCCGCGAGCACCTGCTGGCAGGTGGCACCGACGGTGAGCACCGGCAGATCGCGGTCGCGTTCGTGGAGTTCAAGGAGACCGACGCCTTGCTGGCCGCCCAGGGTCCGGGCGCGCTGGCCGCCGCCCTGCACGAGGTCGTCTCGGTGACGCAGGACGCCTGCGCGCGTCACGGGGTGACGTTCTGGGAGACCGACATCAGTCCCGACGGCGGCAAGATCATGCTCGTGGGCGGAGCCCCGCGCAGCACCGACGACGACGCCGGCGCGATGCTGGCGACCGCGCGCGACGTGGCCGACGGCGTGCGAACGCTGCCTTTACGCATCGGGGTCAACCACGGCCGGGTGTTCTCCGGCGACTTCGGCCCCGACTACCGGCGTACCTACTCGGTCAAGGGCGATGCGGTCAACCTCGCCGCCCGCGTCATGGGCAAGGCAGCGCCCGGCGAGGTCTGGGCGACGGAGGGGGTCCTGGAGCACTCGCGCCTGTCGTTCGATGCCGAGAGGCTCGAGCCCTTCCTGGTCAAGGGCAAGGCCAGGCCGGTGCAGGCCTACCGGCTCGGCCGGGTGATGCAGGGACGGGTCGGGACCCCCGACGACGACCTGCCACTCATCAGTCGCGAACGCGAGCTCGCCGTCCTCCACGACGCGACGGCTGCCGCAGCCGCCGGCCGCGGCTGTCTGGTCGAGCTGGTCGGGGAACCGGGCATCGGCAAGAGCCGCCTCCTGGCCGAGCTCGCCTGCCGGTCACCCGACCTGCGGACCGTCGACGTCGGCTGCGACGCCTACCACTCTTCGACGCCGTACGCACCGTTCCGCACGTTGCTGCGCGAACTACTGGACATCCCGTACGACGCCGAGCCGGGAACGGCGGGAGAGCTGCTCGCGACGCGGCTGCACGACACGGCACCGGACCTGCTCCAGTGGCTGCCCCTGGTCGCGGTCGTCGTCGACGCCGACGTCGCGCCCACGGCGGCGACCAGCGCGTTGGACGAGAAGTTCCGCAAGGGCCGGCTGGAGCAGGTGACCACCGAGCTGCTGCACCGGCTGCTTCCGAGCGCAACCCTCGTCGTGGTGGAGGACGCCCATCTCGCCGACGACGCGTCCGCCGACCTCCTCGCCCACGTCGCCGAGAGCATCGCAAGCCGCCCCTGGGCCATGGTGGTCAGCCGGCACACCTCCCCCGGCGGTTTCGCGCCGCAGGCGCCGTCCGCCCGTATCGACCTGCTGCCGCTCGACGACTTCGCCGCGCAGACCATGCTCGCGATCGCCGCCGAGGAGTCGCCGCTCCCGCCGCACGAGTTCGCGGCACTCGCCCAGCGCGCCGAGGGCAACCCGCTGTTCCTGTTGCAACTGCTCGACGCCGTGCGTCGCACCGGCAGCGTGGACGAGCTGCCCGACTCCATCGAAGGCGTCATCACGGCGCGCATCGACCGGCTGCCCCCGCGGGAACGGCGCCTGCTCCGGACCGCGGCGGTGCTCGGCGTCCGGTTCGAACCGCGTGTCCTCGACGCGGTGCTCGACGCCGACGGCGACCGGCTCGAGGCCGAACGGCTGGCCGACTTCCTGCAGCTCGGCGACGACGGGATGGTGGCCTTCCGCCATGCCCTGGTGCGCGACACGGCCTACGAGGGGTTGCCGTTCACCCGTCGGCGCGAGCTGCACGGTCGGGCCGGCGACGTGCTCGAGCGGCTGTACGGCGAGCGCACCGACGAACGCGCGGACCTGCTGTCGCTGCACTTCCTGCAGGCAGGTCGTTTCGAAAGGGCATGGCGCTATGCCCGCGTGGCCGGGCAACGCGCCGACGGCGCTTACGCCTACGTGGAGTCGGCCGTCTTCTACGAGCGCGCGCTCGCCGCCGCCCGGCGCAGCGCAGACGCCGACACGGCGGCCATCGCGGACGTCACCGAACGCCTGGGCGACGCGCGCTCGCGGCTCGGCGAGTTCGCCCGGGCCGATGCGGCCTACGCCGACGCGGCGCGGGCGCTGCGTTCGCAGCCCCTGGACCGAGCCCGCATCTTCTACAAGCAGGCGGACATCTGCGTACGGGAGGGAGCGCACAGCCCGGCCCTGCGGCGGCTCAGCCGGGGGCTCACGGTCCTGTCCGACCAGCCGGGAATCGAGGCCCGGCGGCTGCGGGCCCGGCTCAGCTCCTTCTACGGACTCGTCCGGCACAACCAGGGGCGCGACCGCGACGCCGCCCGGTGGGGCCGCCGCGCCGTGGTCGAAGCAGAGACCTCGCGTTCGCCGGCGACCCTGGCGGAGGCGTTGCTGCATCTCGACGTCTGCCTGACCTTCGCCGACGACGGGGGCGGCAAGAACGCGCGGCGGGCGCTGGGCCTCTGGCGCCGGCTCGGCGACTCCTGGCAGGAGGCCCGCACGCTGAACCAGCTGGGCATCCGCGCCTACTTCGGGGGGCGCTGGCCCGAGGCGCTCGCGCACTACCGCGACGCGGCGGCAGCCTTCGACCGAGCCGGCGACCAGTGGATGGCCTCCGTGGTGCGAGGCAACCTCGCCGAGACGCTGTCGGACCAGGGCCATGTCGAAGAGGCGATCGGCATCCTCGAGCTGACACTGCCGGCCTGGCGCGCGTCGAGCGCGCCCACCATGGTGGGCTTCGGCCTCAGCCTGCTCGCGCGCGCGCACGTGCGGGCCGGCCGGTTCGAGGAAGCGGCACCGCTGTACGCCGAGGCGCGCGCGTTGTTCACCGAGCACGGCGAGCCGGTCGAGGTGCTGGAAACCGATGCGCGCCGCGTCGAGTCGTCCGTGCTGCAGGGACGCGGCGTCGCGGTGTTGGGCGACGTCGCGGAGCTGCTCGAGCGATGCCATCGGCTGCCCGGCGGTGAGGGTCTGGCCGCCACGGCCCACCGCCTGCACGGGCTGGCGCTCGCCCAGCTGGGCGACCTACTCGAAGCCCGCGCGGCGCTGCAGCGCAGCATCGCCTCCGCCCAGCAGCGGGGCGCCACCCACGAGATCGTCTGGGCCCTCGACGCCCTCGATCAGCTGGCCGGCGCCAGTCAGCAGCTGCCGATCCCGAGCCAGTCGACCGAGCTGCGGTCGCTCATGGACGGTCTGGGCATGGTGCAGATCGCCCGCCCTGGCCCGACCGGTCACGCCATCGACGTGACCCGCGACGCAACCATCGCCCGGTAGGACTCAGAAGAACTTCGGGTCCTGAGGGTTGCCGGGAACCTGGACGATCGCGTGCTGGGCGGCCTTCACCTTGAACAGGTCGCTGATGCATGGCTGGTCGCTAACCCCGGCGGCAGCGAGCGCGCTGCACAGTGGGAGCGGCCCCTGCGTTGGACTGGTCTCCGACTGGGGCGGCAGGAGCGTGCCGTCGCTGCCTTCGGTGTAAAACCCGTAGGGCGCCGACATGCAGACTTCCCAATGGGGCGTGCCGTTGTCCGTATAGGCGTTCGTCGTCTGCTTGTCCCAGGCCAGCTCCACCGACTTGCTCCCGGTCGTCGAGTCGGAGCTGAGCATCTGGTCGACGACGACGTACTCCGGTCGCGTTTCCGACACGCAGGCCTCGCTGTTCGGCGCGACGTTCATGAATAGTGAGCCGACCCTGGTGTCGAACGCCACGGTGCCAGACGTGTGCACCCCGCTGTCCGTGCAAGGGCTGGCGGTGCACACGATGCCGGCCACGGTCAGCTGCGGAGCCGACCCGCTCAACAGGAAGTCGTTGCCCGACCCGGAGAAGTCGTTGGACTGCTTGACCGCCGAGCCGATCGTGTAGGTGCCGTCGGTGGTCGGGGTGAACGACACCGGAATGACGACGGAGCCCGAGTCCGGCACGCCCGAGCTGCTGGACGACGAACGCAGCTGCACGACGAACTGCGAAGCGCTGCTGGTCACCGTCGCGGAGAAGTCGGCACATGCGGGCACGCTCGGGCAGATGAGGGCGCCCACGTTAGGAGTCCCGCTGTAGGGCAGCGCGAACGTGATGTTGGCAGATGCGAAGTACTGGTTGGCGGTGATGTTGCTCAACGTGACCTGCACCGTGGTTTGCGCGCCGGCCGGCACGTTGGTCGGCGAGATGCTCGCGGTGTAGAACTTCTTGGCCGCTTGCGCGGATGCAGGAGCACCGACGAGGGTCGCTGCCACCAGGGCGGCGACTCCGACGACCACGGCTGTGCCGAGGTGCCTCCGACGACGTGCTCTCATAGCCGCCCCCCTCCGATCGGCGGGTCACCGCCGCACGGCACGCATGCTGGACCGTTGGCCAGGCCGCGACAAGAGCACGGCCGGACCAGTCTCGTCAGACGGGATCGCCCGCGCAGCCACGAAATACCGCCTACCGGTCGGAACGTCGAGACCCACGTCAGAAGAACTTCGGGTCCTGGGCGCTGCCCGGCACGAGCACCTCGGCGAACTGCTGGCCCGAACCCGTCTTCCGCAGGATCGACACGCAGGGCCCCGGCGCCGCGGCCGGCAGCGCCGCGCAGCCAGGCAGCAGACCGACGTACGACGTGCCGGCGTGGGTTGCCGGCACCAGGGCGCCCTGCCCGTCGGCGGCCTGGAAGGCGTACGGCGCCTGCATGCACACGGGCCACTGCGACGCGCCGTTGTTGGTCTCCTGCTGGGTGAACTCCTTGGTCCACGTGAGGTCCACCGTCTTTGCGGAGTCGGACATCACCGTGACCTCGACGCCGCTCGGACGCGCCAGACCGGCGCAGGGTGCGGCACTGTCGACCAGCCCCAGCGAGATCGTCGAGGGGGTGTCGGCCGACGCGCTCACGGTCGACATCGGCTGACCGGTGAGCGTCAACGTGCAGGGCGACTGGTCGGGCGGGCAGGTCTTCTGCGCGAGGGGCGCGGTGACGACCGCCGGTTGGGAGACGAACCGGTTCGGCAGCCAGCCCTGCTCCACCCCGAGCTCGATCAGCCGGGAGAGGAAGCCCGCCATCTCGTCGCGCTGCACGCCCTGGTCCTGGTTCGACAGCGTGCCGCCGGCCAAGCCCGGCGCGCCGACGAAGAGCCCCAGACCCGCGACGGCGTTGAGGTAGGGGTTCTCGAAGACCCCGCCGTCGTCGTCGGCGAAGTAGTCCTGACCGGACGCTGCGGGCGTCGCGCCCGAGAAGACCTTCAGCGCGTTGTAGATGAACTTCGACATCTCTCCACGGGAGACGATCGCGTCGGGTGCGTAGCTCCCGTCCGCATAGCCGCTGACCATCCCCGCGTTGGTGAGCGCGTCGACCGCGCTCCGGAACTGCTGCGGGATGCCGGCCGCGTCGGTGTAGCTCGTCGCGGGTGCGGCCGTCGACCAGGCATGACCGGCCGCGGTGCCCAACCGGTAGAAGAATGCCGCCATCTGGTCACGCAGCACCGGCGCCGTCGGGGCGTAGGTCGTCGCCGAGGTGCCGTCGGTGACGCCGTAATCGGCGGCACAGTAGATCTGCAGCCGGAAGAAGTCTCTGTCGACGTCCGTGAAGCCCGGGTTGGTCAGCGAGGCAGGGGGGCAGGCTGTGCCGGTGTCGATGGGAGCGGGCGGCAGGGCCGTCTGGTTGCCGGGAAAGCTGCCCGAAGCCCACGCCGAGCTGATCGGGCTGACCCCCAGGGCGACGACCAGGGTGCCCGCAAGGACCCCCGCGGCCGCGGCCGGCAGCACGCCACGCGCGCTCGACCTCCGAACGAGCTTCATGCAAGTCCCCCCTACCGGGGAGCGTGGGCCGCACCCCAGAGGCATCCTCAGGTCTCGGTGATCACCGCACAACCGAAACGCAGAAGACGCCGCCTCAGACCGGGGCAATCGACCGCACCGCCGGACGAGTCAGGCGCACCGGGCGATCCCGCCCGGCAAAGTCCTAACCCGCGCTGGACTCGGGGAACACCTGCTCGGCTACCGCGGCCTGCTCGGGCACCGCGACGGAGGGACGGTAGGTGGGGTGCGTGCGCTCGAGCTGTCGGCGTACACCGCTGACGGTCGCGGGCGAGAGCGGCGCCTCGTTGAGCGCATTGAGGAACTCGTCGCCGGCGATGCGCAGCAGCCGGCAGCCGTCGCCTGCCCGCACGGTCGCGGTCCGGGGGATGCGTTCCAGCAGGCCGATCTCGCCGAAGTACGCCGGCGCCTCGAGCATCCGCAGGAACTGCTCGCTGACCCCCTCGCCGCGAGCCGACACCTGGACCGACCCGTCGAGCAGGACGTACAGGTCGTCGGCGGCCTCCCCCTCGGTGACGATCGGGAGGCCGGGCTCCACCAGCATGTCGCTCCCGGTGCGGGCCAACCGCTCCAACACCGGACGGGAGGCCGAGGCAAAGATGCCGAGCCGTTGGAGCACCGCGATCCGCGGTTCCAGGGTCTGCAGCAGGTGCACCGCCTCGCGGTCCATGCCGGCGAGCATCGGGTAGCAGCCGACGACGAGCAGCGGCAGCGCGGCGCCGTAGACGAGCAACGTGCCGTTGGTGCCCAGACCGTGCAGCAGCGCCGGGGTGATCAGGGCACCGATGGAGATCCCGCCGAGCACGAGGGCCCAGAAGGCGCCGAACACCCGGGCGATCAGGTCGGGTGCCAACGTGCGCTGCAGCGCGGTGATGGCGAGGGTGTCGACGACGAGCGTGCCACCGCCCCGGATGACCTGCAGCACGAACGCGATCTCCGGCGAGTGCACCGTGGCCATCACGGCGGTGGGCACGCAGTACACCGCCATCCCGCCGACGATCATCAGCGCCAGCCGCGGCGAGGCGGCCAGCCGGTTGACCAGCCCGGCGGCGAGGACACCGCCGACGCCGAGCGCGGCCAGCAGGTAGCCGTAGCCGTCCTCGCCAGTTCCGAGCCTGGTCTTGCTCAGCACGGCGAACAGCACCGTGTCCGTGCCGTAGAAGAAGCTGGCCAGCACGCTGAACCACACGAGGATCGCGGTGCGGCGGGAGGCGACGATTGCCCGGTAGCCCACGCGGATCTGCTGCAGCGGCCCGCCGTCCTGGGTCACGTCCGTGGGCACGCTGCGGACGCCGGCACGGCTGACCAGCGCTGCGGAGACCACGAACGTGCCCGCGTTGAAGGCGATGACGCCGGCCGGGCTCACCGCCGCGAGCATCGCCCCGCCCAGCGCAGGGCCGACGAGGATCGTCAGGTTGTCGATCGTGCCCTTGAGACCGTTGGCCGCCGCCAGGTCCTTCTCGCCGACGACCTGTGGGATCAGCGCGGACGTCGCGGGGTCGTACGCCGACATCAGGATCGAGTTGAGCGCGCCGATCGCGATGACGACGGCCGAGTGCGCGTGCAGGGCCATGGCGGTCGCCATCGCCGCCATCAACCCCGTCGCCGTCAGGTCGCAGGTGACCAGCACCCGCACCCGTTCGAAGCGCTCGGCGACGACGCCGGCGTAGGAGCTGAAGAGCAGGGCGCTGAGGAACCTGCCGAGGGTGGCCGCGGCCACCCACGCCGGGGAGTGCGTCTGCTGGTAGACGTAGACCACGAGCGCGACGTTGTAGGCCCAGCTGCCGGTTGCGGAGACGGCGAGGGCGCCGCTGAGCAGGCGGAAGTCCCGATGCCGCAGTGCACCGCGGTAGGTCCCCCGAGCCTGCCCGGCTACATCCGCGGTCATAGCGCAGCCACCTCTCCGATAGCGGGTGCGACCGGGGCGGCGCTCGGGGCCGCGGGAAGGTCGAACACCCGACCCTGCCGGCCGGCCTCGACCGGCACGGCGGCCCCGCGCTGCCCGGCGACGATGTCGTCTATCTGGTCGTCGGTGCGGGTCGGGTCGTGGTGGAACAGCACCAGCCGGCCGACGCCGGCCGACTCGGCCAGGCGGACGGCGTACTCCACGGTCGAGTGGCCGAGGAAGGCCAGCCGCGGGAACTCCGCCGCGACGTGCTGCGCGTCGTGGACGAGCACGTCGGCGCCGTCGGCCAGCTCCAGCGCGGCGTCGTGCAGGACCCCGTCACCCTGCTCCCCTGGCGACCAGGCGCTGGGCCCGTGGTCGGTGACGTAGGCAAGGGTCGACCTGCCGTCGGTGATCCGGTAGCCGATCGTGCGGCCGCCCTTGTGCGGGATCTCCCGCACCAGCACGTCGAAGCCCTCGACGCAGAGGCGCCCCGGCTCGATCCAGTCGAAGGTCCACCCGTCGCCGAGCTGCTCGGGCGTGATCGGGAAGTACGGCGGCCGCATGATGCCCGACAGCACCTCGACCGGGTCGCCGGGCTGTGCGGGCCCGCGCACGTCGACACGGGCGCCCGGCAGGAAGCCCGCACCGAAGAACGGCAGGCCCTGCCAGTGGTCCCAGTGCAGGTGGGTCAGCAGGATCGTGCCGGCGAACGGCTGCCCGCCGAGCAGCGCGGGCACCTCGCGCAGGCCGGTGCCGGCGTCGAGCAGCAGCGTCGGCGCTGCACCGTCGGCCGCCACGGCCACGCAGGAGGTGTGACCTCCGTAGCGGTCGTAGGCCGGGCCGGGCGCGGGCGTCGAGCCGCGGACACCGCACAGCCGCACCCGCATGACGCCCCCCTCGTGCGCCGCCTGCGCACTCGCTCATCGAATCGGTCCTGGGACGGGGCGGCAACCGAAACGGCCGAATTCGCGACCGGGTCAGCCGTAGAAGAGCCGCTCGACGACCGTGCGCGCGTGCCGGGTCACCCGGCGGTAGTCCTCGACCAGCTCGCCGCCCGACTCGCCCGGCCGGCCGACCAGCCGCGCGACCCCCGAGAGCACCCGGCTGTCGCTCGGCACGGTGTCGGAGGGCCGGCCGCGGACGAGCATCACGGCGTTGCGGATGCGCGACGCCGTCCGCCAAGCGTCCTCGAGCACCTGCGCGTCGGCGCCGTCCAGCAGCCCGGTCTCCCGGGCGACCTCCAGCGCACGCAGCGTCGAGGTCGTGCGCAGGGCGGGCACGTCGTGCGCGTGGCGCAGCTGCAGCAGCTGAGAGGTCCACTCGACGTCGGAGAGCCCGCCGCGCCCGAGCTTCAGGTGCAGAGCCGCATCGGCACCGCGCGGGATGCGTTCGGACTCCATCCGCGCCTTGAGCCGTTTGATCTCCCGTTCGGCCGCGGCGTCGAGCCCTTCGGCGGGGTAGCGCAGCGGGTCGACCAGTGCGGCGAACCGGGCGCCGAGCTCGGCGTCACCCGCGACGAAGCACGCGCGCAGCAGGGCCTGGCTCTCCCACACCGACGACCAGCGCCGGTAGTACTCCGCGTAGGAGGCGAGGCTGCGCACCAGCGGCCCCTGCTTGCCTTCCGGCCGCAGGCCCGCGTCGACGACCAATGGCGGATCGGGCGCGGGCACCGCGAGCAGGCGGCGCATCTCCTCGGCCACGTCGTGCGCGGCCTGGGTCGCCGCCGGGTCGTCGGGGCCGTCGTAGACGAACAGCACGTCGGCGTCGCTGCCGTAGCCCTGCTCGCCGCCGCCGAGCCGCCCCAGGCCGATGACCGCGAGCCGCACGCCGAGCGCCCGCCGGCGATCCCCCGCCACCTCGCGCAGCGCCGTGTCGAGGGCCGCGGACAGCGTCGCCGCCACGACGTCGGTGAGGGCCGCGCCGACCTGCTCGACGTCGAGCCGTCCCAGCACGTCGGCGCTGCCGATGCGCACCAGCTCCTGACGGCGCAGCCCGCGGGCCGCGGCGACAGCGCTCTCCCAGTTGTCGTTGCGGCGCACGGCGGAGAGCAGCTCCGCCTCGAGCGCCTCGCGCGGCCGCGGCGTGAGCTCCTCCTCGTCGGCGAGCAGCGCCACCGCGGACGGTGCGCGGCCAAGCAGGTCGGCGACGAACCTGCTGGTGGCCAGGAGCCGCGCCAGCCGTTCGGCCGTGGCGCCCTCGTCGCGCAGCAGCCGCAGGTACCACGGCGTGGACCCCAGCGACTCGCTGACCTGACGGAAGGACAGCAGCCCCGCGTCAGGGTCGGGCGCGTCGGCGAACCAGCCGAGCATCGCCGGCAGCAAGGTGCGCTGGATCGCGGCTCGTCGACTGACGCCGGTCGCCAGCGCCTCGATGTGACGCAAGGCGGCGGCGGGATCGGCGAAGCCCAACGCCTCGAGCCGGTGTCGCGCGGCATCGGTGGTGAGACGGGTCTCCTCGGTCGGCAGCCGGGCCACGGCCGAGAGCAGCGGCCGGTAGAACAGCTTCTCGTGCAGCCGCCGGACCTCGCGGGCATGGGTCGCGCGGTCCTGCTCGAACTCCGCGACCGGGTCGCGGCGGTAGCCCAGGGAGCGTGCCAGCCAGCGCAGGTCGCGCCCGCCGGTCGGCACCGTGTGGGTACGCCGCAGCCGTTGCAGCTGCAGCCGGTGCTCCGTCGTACGGAGGAAGCGGTAGGCCGCCGCCAGCGCACGCGCGTCGTCGCGACCGACGTAACCGCCGTCGGCGAGGGCCGCCAACGCCACCAGCGTGGTGCCGCTGCGCAGCGACTCGTCGCCGCGGCCGTGCACCAGCTGCAGCAGCTGCACCGCGAACTCCACGTCGCGCAGGCCACCCGGACCGAGCTTGATCTCGCGGTCGGCCTCCGCACGCGACACGTGTTCGACGACCCGCCGCCGCATGGCCTGCACGTCCTCGACGAAGTGCGGCCGCTCCCCCGCCGTCCAGACCAGCGGCCGCACTATGTCGGCGAACTCACGTCCGAGCGCAAGGTCGCCGGCGACCGGCCGCGCCTTCAGCAGCGCCTGGAACTCCCACGTCTTCGCCCACCGCTTGTAGTAGGCCTCGTGGCTGGCGAGCGTGCGGACGAGCGGCCCCGCCTTGCCCTCGGGTCGCAGCGCCGCGTCGACCGGCCAGATCGCCCCCTCGGCGGTGATCCGGGAGCAGGCCCGCATCATGCCGCGGGCGAGCAGCGTCGCGGTCCGTAGCGCGGCGTCCTCGTCGACGCCGTCGGCGGGTTCGGCGACGAAGAGCACGTCGACGTCGCTGACGTAGTTGAGCTCCCGGCCGCCGCACTTGCCCATGCCGATGACCGCGAGGCGGCAGGGGACGGCGTCGTGGGGCAGCTCCGCGTGGGCGACGGCCAACGCCGCCCGCAGCACCGCAGCGGCGAGGTCGGCAAGCTCGCCGGCGACATCCTCGACGGCCAGCCCGGCCGCGATGTCGCGGGCGGCCAGGGTCAGCAGCGCGCGGCGGTAGGCGACCCGAAGGGCGTCGTAGGTCGCCGGCGACGCGTCCCGTGCGGGCTCGTCCGGGCCCGCGGCGCCGACCGCCGCGAGCAGCTGAGCCTGCAGCCCCAGCACCGTGGGCCGGCTGGCGAGCACCGCGTCGTCGACGAGGACCTGCCAGTCTCCGGGGTGCCGGACCAGGTGCTCGCCGAGCGCGCTGCTGACACCGAGCACGCCGGTGAGCCGCCGCCGAAACCCCCCGTCGGCGCGCAGATGCTGCCGCAGGTCGGGACCGCTCGCCGCCTCGACGATGCGCACCAGCGAGGCGAGCGCGACGTCGGGGTCCGCCGCGTCGGCGAGCGCGTCGGCGACCGGCCCGTCGGGCACCAGCCCGACCGACGTCAGCAGCTGCGCGGCGCGGTCGGGGTCGAGGAAGCCGGCCCGCGCCAGCGCTCCCTCGTCGGTGGCGCCACGGCCGAGCTCGGCGGCCACCCGTCAGAGCACCGGCAGGTAGCGCTCGAGCTCGAACGGCGTGACCTGCTGCCGGTAGTCGTCCCACTCCGCCCGCTTGTTGCGCAGGAAGAAGTCGAAGACGTGCTCACCGAGCGTCTCGGCGACCAGCTCCGAGCGCTCCATGACCGAGATGGCCTCCGACAGCGACTGGGGCAGCGGCTGGATGCCCAGGGCGCGGCGCTCCGGGTCGGTCAGAGACCAGACGTCGTCCTCGGCCCCGTCGGGGAGGTCGTAACCCTTCTCGATGCCCTCGAGCCCGGCCGCCAGCAACACGGCGAAGGTCAGGTAGGGGTTGCACGCGGAGTCGGGCGAGCGCACCTCCACGCGAGTGGCGGCGTCCTTGTGCGGCTTGTACATCGGCACCCGCACCAGCGCCGAGCGGTTGTTGTGGCCCCAGCAGATCCACGCCGGAGCCTCGCCGCCGCCGAACAGGCGCTTGTAGGAGTTGACCCACTGGTTGGTCACCGCGGTGATCTCGGCGGCGTGGGTCAGCAGCCCCGCGATGAACGCCTTGCCGGTCTTGCTGAGCATGTAGGGGTCGCTGGCCTCGTGAAACGCGTTGCGATCGCCCTCGAACAGCGACAGGTGCGTGTGCAGGCCGCTGCCGGGCTGGCCGGTGTAGGGCTTCGGCATGAACGACGCGAAGACGCCCTGCTCGATCGCGACCTCCTTGACGACCAGCCGCAGCGTCATCAGGTTGTCGGCGGTGGTCAGGGCGTCGGCGTAGCGCAGGTCGATCTCCTGCTGTCCCGGCGCGACCTCGTGGTGGCTGAACTCCACCGAGATGCCCATCTGCTCGAGCATCGTGATCGCGAGCCGCCGGAAGTCGTGGCCGAGATCGTGCGGCGTCTGGTCGAAGTAGCCGCCGGCGTCGATCGGCGCGGGCAACGACGCGTCGCCGTTGGGGCGTTGCCGCATCAGGAAGAACTCGACCTCGGGGTGCGTGTAGAAGGTGAATCCCAGGTCGGCCGCACGCTGCATGGCGCGCCGCAGGACGTGGCGCGGGTCGGCGTACGACGGAGTGCCGTCCGGCATCAGGATGTCGCAGAACATCCGCGCGGTGCCGGGGTGCTCGACCCGCCACGGCAGCACCTGGAACGTCGACGGGTCGGGTCGGGCCAGCATGTCCGACTCGTGCACCCGGGTGAATCCCTCGATCGCCGACCCGTCGAAGCCGATGCCCTCCCCGAAGGCGCCCTCGAGCTCGGCCGGGGCGATCGCGACGGACTTCAGGAAACCGAGCACGTCGGTGAACCAGAGCCGGATGAACCGGATGTCGCGCTCCTCGATCGTGCGGAGCACGAACTCCTGCTGCCTGTCCATGGCGGCAGCGTACGGCCGGAAGATGTCAGCAGTGTGTCGCCACCCGGCTACCCCGAAGCGCTCCTAAACTGCGGGCGCCCCTGCCTGGCTAGTCCTGGAGTGCACCCTTTGCTCCGCCTTCCCCGGCTCGGCCTGCCCATGGTCGCGCTGCTGGTGAGCCTGCCGGTCGTCGGCGCGCTGGCGATCGGGTGCGCGAGCGACAGCGACGCCGGTGCCCAGAGCGGCGGCCGCGCCGCGAAGCCGCTGACCTCGGTCGGGTGGTCGTCGTTCACCTACCCCTCGGCCTGCTTCACGACCGGCAGCCCGGAGCCGGTGCCCGTGCACGGCGGCAAGGCGACCGGCCCCGACGGCATCATCACGATGAGCGTGGCCGCGCCGGTCTTCGGTGACGTCAACGGCGACGGGGTGCCCGACGCCGCGATCACCTACCGCTGCATCGGCGCGAACGCGAGTCCTGACACGCTGCTGGTCTACGTCGCGACCGAGGCCGGTCCTCGGCTGGTGGCCACGCTGCTGCGTGGGCAAGAGATCTACGTGCAGCAGATCCGCCCGACGGGCACCGGCCTGACCGTGACCGGCATCGGCTACAGCGCCGGCGCGCCGCACTGCTGCCCCGACGAGAACGTGCGCCTCGACTACCGCTGGTCGCATGGCGGTCTCGTGCTCGACCGGCAGCAGCGCACCCCGCGACCTCAGTCATAGGGTCTTGCCGTGGCCCAGCTGCGTCTCGCGCTCGCCCAGATCGACTCCTGGGTTGGCGACGTCGAGGGCAACAGCGAGCGGGTGCTGCGCTGGGCGCGCCACGCCGCCGAGCAGGGCGCGCACCTGGTGCTGTTCCCCGAGATGATGCTGACCGGCTACCCCGCCGAGGATCTCGTCCTGCGCCGGTCGTTCGTCGACGCGTCGCGCGCCGCCGTCGAACGGCTGGCCGCTCGGCTCGCGCAGGCCGGCCTCGGCGAGCTCGCCGTCGTGGTCGGCTACCTCGACCGCTGTGCCGATCCGGTGCCGCGCGTCGGCCGCCCGGCCGGGGAGCCGCAGAACGCCGCGGCGTGGCTGCACCGCGGGAAGGTGGCCGCCCGCTACGCGAAGCACCACCTGCCCAACTACGGCGTCTTCGACGAGTTCCGGTACTTCGTGCCCGGTGAGCACCTGCCGATCGTGCGGCTGCACGGCGTCGACGTCGCCACCACGATCTGCGAGGACCTGTGGCAAGAGGGCGGCCCGCTCGTGGTCGCCCGCGATGCCGGTGCCGGCCTGGTCGTATGCATCAACGGCTCGCCGTACGAGGTCGACAAGGACGACGCCCGCTGCGCGCTGGTCTGCCGGCGCGCCGCCGACGCCGGCATCACGATCGCCTACGTCAACATGGTCGGCGGCCAGGACGAGCTGGTCTTCGACGGCGACTCCGTCGTCGTCGACCCCGACGGGCGGATCCGGGCACGGGCACCGCAGTTCTCCGAGGGCTGCCTCGTCGTCGACCTCGACCTGCCGGCCGCCTCCAGTGAGCTCACCGGGCCCGTCGACGCCCGGGATCGCACCGACATGCACGTCGAGCGGGTGACGATCAGCAGCGACCCCCTCCCGCCGTTCCCGCCGCTGGAGGCCGCGGTGGCCCCCCGGCTGAGCACCGAGGCGGAGGTCTACGCCGCGATCGTCACCGGGACCCGCGACTACGTCGAGAAGAACGGCTTCCGCTCGGTCGTGCTCGGCCTGTCCGGCGGCATCGACTCGGCCCTGACGGCAGTCATCGCCGCCGACGCGCTGGGTGCCGACAAGGTGCACGTCGTCGGCATGCCGAGCCGCTACTCCAGCGAGGGCTCGGTCACGGACGCCGAGGACCTCGCGGCCCGGGTCGGCCTGCCCTGGACGATCGTCCCGATCGGCTCCGTGGTGTCGGCGTACGACGTCGCGCTGGAGCCGACGGGCGGGCTGCACGGGCTGGCCGAGGAGAACTTGCAGGCCCGCGTGCGCGGCGTGCTGCTGATGGCGCTGTCGAACGAGCACGGGCACCTGGTGCTGACAACCGGCAACAAGAGCGAGCTCGCCACCGGTTTCTCCACGCTGTACGGCGACTCGGCCGGCGGGTTCGCGCCACTGAAGGACCTCTCCAAGACGTGGGTCTACCGGCTGTGCCGGTGGCGCAACAAGCTGGCCGCTGAGCGCGACGAGGTCGAGCCGATCCCGGAGGCGATCATCGTCAAGGCGCCGTCGGCCGAGCTCGCCCCGGGCCAGGTCGACGCCGACCGGCTACCGGACTACGACGAGCTCGACGCGCTGCTCGACGACTACGTGGGCCGCGACATGGGCCGCGCGCAGCTGCTCGCCGCCGGGCACGACCCGGCCACCGTCGACCGCGTGCTGCGCCTCGTCGATCTCGCGGAGTACAAACGCCGGCAGTACCCCCCAGGGCCCAAGATCACGTTGAAGGCGTTCGGCCGCGACCGCCGCCTGCCGATCACCAACCACTGGCGCGATCTTCCCTGACGCACAGCCGCCGGCTACACGTCCGTCACGCGGATGCCGGCGTGCGCCTTGTAGCGGCGGTTCATCGCGATGATGTTGGCGGTCAACGCCTCGACTTGGTGAGCGTTGCGCAACCGGCCGGCGTAGACGCCGCGCACCCCGGGGATCCGCGCCGCCAACGCCTGCACCAGGTCCGTCGCCTCCCGGTCGTCACCGAGGACGAGCACGTCAAGATCGACCGCGTCGACCTCCCGGTCGAGCAGGAGGACGGCCGACACGTGGTGGAAGGCCGCAACGACCCGGCTGTCGGCGAGGATGCCCGCGGCCTGCTCGGCCGCGCTGCCCTCGGCCGGCTTCAGCGCGTGCGGTCCCCGGTCGTCGAAGCCGATCGGGTTCACGCAGTCGATCACGACCTTGCCGGCGAGGGCTCCCGCCAGGTCGCGCAGCAACGCGTCGTGCCCCTCCCACGGCACCGCGACGATCACCACGTCGGCCCCGGCGGCGCAGTCGGCGTTGGCCGCGCCGACAACGTCAATGCCCGCGTCACCCTCGCGCAGCTCGGCCGCAGCCTGCTCGGCCCGCTCGGCGCTGCGGCTGCCGATCACGATCCGGTGCCCGGCGAGCGCGAGCCGGCGACCCAAGCCACGCCCCTGGTCGCCGGTGCCGCCGAGGATGCCGATGGACAGGCCGGACACGTCGGGTGCGGTCACGCGGTGCCTCCGGGGCGTCGGAACGATGGGCTGCTGGCCACCGCCATCCTTGCGCAGGCCTGGGGTGCGCCAAGCGGCCGGTCGGCGTACGCTCGGAGCGCACGTGATGCCGGATTTGTCCGCCATCGTCCCCGAAGGCAGGAACTCCGCGCTCGCCGCCGAACAACGTGCGTAAACACCCAGCGAGATCTGAGACGGGAGGGGCGCCATGTGGCCGCGGCACCGGTCGGCACGACCGCAGCAGCATGACGCCCCCGAGTCCCCGGCGGTCAGCGAGCCGCTCGCGATCGACGACGAGCGCGTCGCCGAGCTGCTCGACGACCTGGCCCAGCTGCGGCTGTTCGTGGCGACCGACCTGTCGGTCGCGGCCGGCGCGGCAGACGCCGGCGCCTACGAGATCGCCGCCGACGTCATCGACGCCGGCCGGGAAGAGCTCTCGACGTTCGAGGCCCGGATCCTGGCCCGCATGCACGCCGAGCGGCTCGTCGGCGCGGTCGCGCTCCCCGAGACCGCGGTGCCCGAGCAACCGAGATCCCGGTCGCGCCGGCTGACGCGGCTGCTGCTGGTCAGCCCGGCCCTGCCCGCCGTGCCGGTGCTCGCAGCGACTGCCGCCGCGGCCGCCGTCGCACTCGGTGCGATC
Organism: Mycobacteriales bacterium; assembly: GCA_035690485.1. Classification (NCBI taxonomy): domain Bacteria; kingdom Bacillati; phylum Actinomycetota; class Actinomycetes; order Mycobacteriales; species Mycobacteriales bacterium. The sequence goes on from DASSKL010000008.1 coordinate 112,367, forward strand.
CACGTCCCGGGCACCGGTCCGGACACCTCCTCCCCCGCGGCTGGGGCGCGCGTCCATGCGGCGACGGCGAGCTGGGACTACTTCCACCAGATCGCCACCGGCGACGCCAGCGCATCCGCCGTGATCGCCGCCGGGCAGCGGCTCCACGCCTCGCTGGTGTCGTTGATCGACGCGTCGGGCGACGACCCTGCCAAGGCCCAGCAAGCCCTCGAGCTGCTCGCCAAGGAGCGCGACCTGCTGCTGAGCGATCTTCCGCCCGGCGGTCAGGTCGTCCTGGCGCAGGCCGACAACCTGGTCCTGCAGCTTCGGCAGCGCCTGCCGCGCCTGCCGCAGGTGATCGCCCTGCCGTCGAGCAGCCCCAAGCCCAGCGACACCCACATGCGCAGTACGACGACCCAGCGCACCGACACCCGGCCGGCACCCGCGCCCACCGGGGCGCAGCCGGCGGCGACCACGTCACCGGCCGCGTCGCCCAGCCCGTCGGCGAGCCCCTCCCCGAGCGCGTCGCCGAAGCCGACGCCCGACACGTCGCCGAACTGGGGACCGCTCCCCCCACCATCTAACTTCGGCAACTGACCCGTCGGCTTCGGCGCCGAGACCGGGTCAGATCTAGGGGGCGGTGATCTGTGAACGCCTGCGCCACCGGCGTACGGCGAGGTAGCCGACGAGCAGCAGCACGACGACGCCGGCGAGGACCGCGCCGCCGACGGTGAGGTTGTGCGAGAGCTGGCGCCACCCGGTGCCGGCGAGAAACCCGAGGCCGACGGAGCCGCCGGCCCAGATGACGCCGCCGGCGACGTTCCAGGTGACGAACGTGCGGTAGTGCATTCCCGCCATGCCGCAAAGCCCGGGCACCAGCACCCGCAGGGCCGCGGTGAAGCGGCCGACGAAGACCGCCTTACCGCCGAGGCGCTTGATCGCGGCCTTCGATCGAGCGACGTGATCGGGCTTGATGACCCGCTGGGGCAGCCGGCCGAGAAGCGTGTCGCCGTAGCGGCGGCCGATGGCGTAGCCGATGCTGTCGCCGATGATCGCGCCGAGGACGGCGACGACGATCACGGCCGTCAGCGAGGCGTTGCCCTGGAAGGCCGCGACGCCGCCGAGCAGGCAGGCGATCTCACCGGGAAAGACGAAGCCGACGAACGCGGACGCCTCGAGCGCCGGGATCAGGAACACCAGCACGTAGACCGCCCACGCGGGCACGTGCAGGATGTTCTCGGCCACCGCATCCATCGATCCATCCTGCCGTAGCCGGTGCCAGACTGGGGTCGATGAGCCCCTCGCGCACGGGCGTGACCCGCGGCCGGATGACGGCCGCGGTGCTGCTCTTCGTTGCCGCGGTGGGGGCCGTGCTGCTGGCGCTGGAGTTCTTCGCGACAGGGTTTGCCGGGCCTGCTCCAATCGTCCTGGCGGCAGGTGGCATGTGCATCGCGGCGGGAGTCGCCATGCTGCGCAACCCGCCGCGGGAACGCCGGCCGCTAGTGACGGCTACGGCGTACGAGCAGACCGGTCAGCAACGAGAGGACCTGGCCGGCGGCCACGAGGTAGAGCATCCCGCGCGAGCCGACCGCGCCGGAGACCGGGCCGGCGACGCCTGACCCGACGGCGAACGCCCCGATCTTCAGGCTGGCCGCGGTCGTGAACACCTGGGTCCGCAGGTGTTCGGGCGAGAGCTGCTGGCGCAGGTTGAGGGTGGCGGCGAGCACCGGGCCGTCGATGAGCCCGGCGACCGCGACCAGCGCGAGCGCCGCGACCAACGACGGGGCCGCACCGACGCCGGCCATCGCGGCGCCGAAGACGAGCAGGCCGGCGAGCACCGCCGGCTCGGAGCGCACCCGTCCCGCGATGCGGCTCCACGACACCGACCCGATCAGGGCGCCGACCGCGAACAGCGAGAACAGCCCGCCGCCCGCGGCCCGCTTGTGCCCGAGCGTCTCGGCGAGCAGGGGGAACGCGACGACGATGAGCCCGACCCACGCCTGGCTGACCGTGGTCGCGAACGTCACCGACCGCAGTTCGGGCACCCGGGTCAGCAGCCGCAGGCCGTCGCGCAGGGCGTGGGAGAAGCGGCCGGCCGCCGCGTCGTGCCGCACCGGGCCGATCGGCACCCGCACCAACCAGACCAGTGCGACGAGCGCCATCGTCGCCGTCGCCGCAACCGCCCATGCGGGGCTGACCGCGCCCGCGATCGTGCCGGCGAGCGCGGGCCCGGCAATCCCGGCGACGTTGTAGCTCGCCGCCTCCACGCCATAGGCCTGCGGAAGAAGCGGCGCCGGGACCAGCGTCGGGATCAGGCCGCTGAACCCGCCGGTCCGCACCGGGTAGGGCAAGCCGGCGACGACCGCGAGCAGCACGACGACGAGGTCCGAGAGGTGGCCGACCGCCGCCAGCAGCCCGAACGTCGCCGCCGACAGCACCAGCTGGTTGGCGTTGAAGACCGTACGCCGGTGGCGGGTGCGGTCGAGCCACGCACCCATGAGCGGCCCGGTGACGATCGTCGGCAAGGTGGCAGCCGCGACGGTCACCCCGGCGAGCTGCGCGCTCTGCGTGCGCGCCAGCACGAACAGCACGATGGCCACCGAGAACATCTCGCTGGCCAGCCGCGAGAGGGTGGCGGCGACGAACAGCGTGCGGAAGTCGCGCTCCCGCCACAAGGCGGAAGGGGTCACGTAAGCAGCAGGGTGCGGATCTCGAACGGGCGCAGCTCCACGTCGACCCGGTCGCCGGTCACGGGGATCGCCTCGCCGATCGGGCGTTCGAGCAGGTCTACCTCGGTCACCTCGGACACCGGCCACACGGTGCGCAAAGCGCCGCGACGGCGGCCGCCCAGCGACTCGTAGACACGGACCACGACTCCGTCGGACTCGTCCGCCCGCTTGACCGCCTCGACGACGATGCCCGGCTCGTCGATCTCGACCAGGCCGACCCGGACGGCGCGGTCACCGCCGGCCGGGCGTAGCACGATCGGCGCGTTGAGCGCGTAGGCCTGCGCCACGACGGGGCGCAGGTCGCCGGCGTGCGGCAGCAGCGCATGGCGCACCTCGCTGACACCACGGTCGGCAGCCGGGTCAGGCCACAGCGGCGCGCGCAGCAGCGACATCCGGATGACGTTGCCGCGCACGTCGTGGCCGTAACGCCCGTCGTTGAGCAGCGCCACGCCGAAGCCGTCCTCGGACAGGTCGATCCAGCGGTGCGCGCAGACTTCGAACCTGGCCGCGTCGTACGACGTGTCGCGGTGGGTCGGCCGCTCGACGTAGCCGAACTGCATCTCGCACCGCGCGCTGCGGCTGTGTACGTCGACCGGATAGGCGACCTTGAGCAGCCGGTGCTCCTCGTGCCAGTCGACGCGGGTGTGCAGGTCGACCCGAGGGGATCCCGCCGACACGGAGATCGTCTGCTCGACGCAACTGGCGCCGAACCGGCGGACGACGCGGATCGCGGCGCGCAGCGGCGTCGCCTCGACGACCTCCATGCTCTCGACCGCATCGACCGGCTCGGCGGTGTCCATCGTCCACGCGTCGATGTCCCAGGCGTCCCACTGCGCCGGCCGGTCGTCGAGCAGCTGCAGCACGTTGGCCGGGCCGGCGAGCGCCTCCCGACCGGTGGCGCGGTGCAGGACCGAGACGAGGTGCCCGGCCTCGTCGAGACGCACCCGCAGCAGACCGTTGTCGAGCAGCCGGTCGTCGACGGTGACGGGCGCGACGTCGCCCGGCGGGCGGGCATCGTCGGCGACGCTCGCGTAGCCGTTCGGCGGCACGTCGACCCAGCGGCCCTCGACCACCTCCCTCCGCGGGAAGGGGGCGGCGTTGAACGCGATCGTTTCGCCGTCGGCAGCAGCCGCGAGGTGCTGCTGCGCAGCATCGGTGAGCCGGTCGGTCTCGGCGCGGATCCGCTCGTAGTCCGCGAACGTGTCGCGGTAGACCCAGGCGATCGACGTGCCTGGCAGCACGTCGTGGAACTGGTGCAGCAGCAGGGACCGCCACAGCGCGCGCAGATCATCGGCCGGGTAGGCCGGGCCGCCGGCGCGAGACGCCGCGAGGCACCAGCGCTCGGCGGCCAGCAGCGCCTGCTCGAGCTGCCGGTTGCCCCGCTTGACCCGGGCGTGCGTCGTGTAGGTGCCGCGGTGCTTCTCGAAGTACAGCTCCTGGCCCCACACCGGAGCGTCGGCCGCGTCGCGCTCCGCGGCCTCCAGGAAGGCCCGGGCGGTGCCCTGCTCGACCCGCGGCAGCCCCTCGACCGATGCGAGCCGCCGGGCGCGCTCGAGCATCCCCTGGGTAGGGCCGCCACCACCGTCACCCAGCCCGTAAAGGAAAAGTGACTGCTTCGCGGTGCCGGCCGACGTCTCGTTGCGCTGCGCGGTCAGGATCTCGCCGACGTTCAGCACGCCGCTGTAGGTGTCACCGGGCGGGAAGTGCGCGAGCACTCGGCTGCCGTCGATGCCCTGCCACCAGAAGGTGTGGTGCGCGAACCGGTTGGTGTCGTTCCAGGACAGCTTCTGCGAGACGAACCACCGCACGCCGGCGAGGCGGAGCAGCTGCGGCAGCGAGGCGGTGTAGCCGAACGCATCGGGCAGCCAGCACTCCTGCACGTCGACGCCGAGCTGCTGCTGCCAGTAGCGCTTGCCCTCGACCAGCTGCCGGACCAGCGACTCGCCGCTGGGCACGTTGCAGTCCGGCTCGACCCACATCGCGCCGACCGGCTGCACCTGCCCGGCGGCAACCTGCTCGCGCAACCGCGCGAAGAGGTCCGGGTAGCTCTCCTGCAGCCACGCGACCTGCTGCGGCTGCGAGAGCGCGAAGTGGTAGTCGGGGTAGCGCGCCATCCAGGCGAACGCCGTGGCCAGCGTGCGCGCCGTCTTCCGCCGGGTCTCGCGGAAGGGCCACAGCCATGCGGTGTCGATGTGCGCGTTGCCGACGGCGATGACGCGGTGCGCGCCGGCGGCAGCGGGCTTGCCCAGCACGGACTGCATCGCCTGCGCGGCTTCGGCGGGCGCGGCACCGACCGCTGCACGCAGGGCGTCGCGTACGTCGTCGCGCTCGGGCTGCAGCCGGGCCAGGTCGCGCAGCAGCCGCAGGTCGCGGGTGAGCGCGCGCACGTCGTCGCGTACGACGGCCAGCTCGGCGACCGACACCGTGTAGAGCAGCGGCCCGCTCTGCACCCCGTCAGGCACGACCGCGCCCATCGCTACCGGGTTGGCCGCCGCCTCGAGCAGCAGGGTGACCCGCTCCCCCGCTGCTGCCGCATCGGTCCAGACGTACTCGCTGTGCCGCGGCGCGACACCGGTGACCGGCCGCCCGTCGCGCCAGAGCATCCCCTCGCCGGCGAAGCCGGTGGCACCGTCACCGATGACGAGCCGGACGACGACCGGCCGGCCCGCCCAGGCAGGCGGGATCTCGCCCCCGAGCCGGAACCACCAGGTGTCCCAGGCCGCCCCCCATTGCTCCCCCACGGAGAAGTCGCGGAAGGGCAGGCCCAGCGCGGCGTCGTACCCGATCGGCTCCCCGCCGACCGGCGCGGCCTGCAGCTGCAGCGGACGGCGGTCCTCGATCTCCAGGGCGGACCACTCGGTCAGCCGCGCCTGCACGGCTTCCATGAGCTCGTCGGCGAGGGGGTCGGCGGCCACAGAGGAGGACCGTACGCTGCCGGCGTGGACTTCGTGCGCGTTGTCTGCGTCGACGGGCCGCTGGCCGGTGCCCAGGTGTCGTTCCCGGCCGGCGAGCGGAAGTGCACGCTGCACGACCCGGTCGCGGGGCCCGTGCGCTACGAGCTCACCGGCAGCCTGTCCGGCCCGCTGCCGGGAAACCTGCAGACCGCTCGCTTCCTCGGACCCGGCGAGTAGCCTGGGCGCCTTCGCGCGCGCTGGGAGGCTGCATGACCGGGCTGAAGGTCGATGTCGACGCCGACGAGGTGGGCTTCGATCCGCAACGGTTGCAGCGAATCGACGCGCATTTCCGGACCTACGTGGACGACGGTCGGCTGCCCGGCTGGCTGGTGCTGGTCTCACGCGCGGGCAAGATCGCGCACCTGTCGACCTACGGCCAGCGCGACGTCGAGTCGGCGTTGCCGGTCGAGGAGGACACCCTCTTCCGCATCTACTCGATGACGAAGCCGATCACGTCGGTCGCCGCGATGATGCTCTACGAGGAGGGCGCGTTCCAGCTGACCGATCCGGTGAGCCGGTTCATCCCGTCCTTCGCGGACGTCCGGGTCTACACCGGCGGCTCGTCGGGCAAGCCGGTCACCGTGCCCGCCGTCGAGCCGGTGCGCATCTGGCACCTGCTGACCCACACGTCCGGGCTCACCTACGGCTTCCACTACGTGCACCCCGTCGACGCGATCTACCGGGCGGCGGGCTACGAGTTCGGGGCGCCACCCGGCATGGACCTCGCGGCGGCGTGCGACGGCTGGGCGGCGCTGCCCCTGCAGTTCCAGCCCGGCTCGGAGTGGAACTACTCCGTGTCCACCGACGTGCTCGGTCGCGTCATCGAGGTCGCGTCGGGCATGTCGCTCGACCGGTTCTTCGCCGAACGCATCTGCTCGCCCCTCGGCATGACCGACACGGCGTTCCACGTGCCGGAGGCGGAGCAGGACCGGCTCGGGGCGCTGTACGCCGTGCCCGCCGGGCAGCGCGAGAAGGTGCGCCACGACGCGATGGGCCGCACGGCTACCCGCCCGCCCCGGCTGCTGGCGGGTGGCGGGGGCCTGATCTCCACCGCCGCCGACTACCACCGGTTCACGCAGATGCTGCTGGGGTGCGGCGAGCTCGACGGCACCCGGTTGCTCGGCACCCGCACGGTCGCCTACATGACCCGCAACCAGCTGCCCGGCGGCGTCGACATCGAGACCTACGGCCGGCCGATCAACGCGGAGACCGGGTCCAAGGGCATCGGCTTCGGGCTCGGGTTCGGGGTCGTCGACGACCCGGCCGAGGTGAAGGGGTTGTGCAGCCGGGGCGAGTACCACTGGGGTGGGCTGGCCTCGACCGCCTTCTGGGTCGACCCGGCAGAGGAGCTGACGGTCATCTTCCTGACGCAGCTGATGCCGTCGAGCACCTACCCGATCCGGCCCGAGCTGCGCCAGCTCGTCTACCAGGCCCTGGTCGACTGATCGACCGACCTGCCTCGCGCCCCGCCGCTCAGTGTCGGGCGTGCCAGTCGATGACCCGGGTGACCTGGTCGATCGCCTGCGAGGGCGTCCGGCTGACGTGTGAGCCGCCGGGGTAGCGCACGTACTCCACCTCGACGCCGTGCAGAGTCAGTGCGGCGTACAGCTCGTCGGACTGCCCGATCGGGCAGCGCAGGTCTCCCTCCCAGTGCTGGATGAGCACGGGCGTGCGCACCTGCGGCACGTAGGTCAGCGGTGAGCGCTCGGCGAACACGGCAGCCTGGCGCCACGGGTCTCCGCCGAGCTGGTGCAGCGCGAACTCGTGGACGTCGGTGGTCCCCAGCATGCTGGTCTGGTCGAGGACGGGGGCGCCGACGACGGCGCTGCGGAAGCGGTCGGTGTGCCCGACGATCCAGCTGGTCATGAACCCGCCGTAGGAGTAGCCGCCGACGTGCAGCTGCTCAGGGTCGGCGAGCCCGCGCTCGACGACGTCGTCGACGCAGGCCATGAGATCCCCGTAGTCGCGCCCGCCCCAGTCCCCGACGCAGGCCTCGGTGAACCGTTGCCCGTAGCTCATGCTTCCGCGCGGGTTCGGCAGCAGCACGAGATGACCGGCGGCAGCGACCGACTGCAGGTTGGCGAGGTGCCGGCCACCGGGATGCACCCCGTGCGGGCCGCCGTGGATCTCCAGGTGCAGCGGTAGTCGCTTCTTGGCAGCGGCCGGCGGCCGGATGAGGAAGTACTCGATCTCCCAACCGTCGTCGGTGGTCACCGACGACCGCTGCACCGGGCTGAGCCGGATCTGCGCGCGGAACTCGTCGTTGACGCGGCTCACCATGCGCTCGTCGCCACCATCGAAGCGGGCGACGTAGATCTCGCTCGGCGCATCGGGCCACACCGCGCTGAACGCCACGATCTCGGCGCCGACGGAGAGGCCGTCGACCTGGCGATCGCCAGCCACCACGACGGTGGCGTCACCACCGCCGGGCGCGGCGCGGCGCAGCCCGGTCGCCCCGGCGTCGGTCACGAGGAACACCAGCGAGCCGTCGCCGGTCCAGGCGAACGGCGCCACCGGTCCGGCGATGGGCCCGGTGACCGGCCGGTCGAGGTGTGGCGCCACCTGCTCCGGCTCGCCGCCGTCCACGTCGACGACGAACAGCTTCTGGTCGCCGCTCCACATGCCCGCGGCCGTGGCGTGACCGATGAACGCGATCTTTCGCCCGTCCGGTGAGAACGACGGGAACGCCGCCCGCCCCCAGTTGCGGGTGAGCCGTCGGGGCCGGCCGCCGGTCGACGCGACGACCCACGCGTCGGTCTGGGCCTGGCGGTCGTCGCGACCGGCATCACGGTCCGAGGCGAAGGCGACCGCCGAACCGTCCGGGGACCACGCCGGCATGTCGTCGTGCCAGTCACCCTTCGTGAGCTGTCGGGTCTCCCCACTGGCGACGTCGAGGACGAACACGTGCCGCCGCCCGTCCTGCCAGCCGACGTTGTCGAGCCGTGCCGCGAGGCCCCGCACCACGCGCGGCGCCGCCTTCTCGACCGGCGTACGCTCCGCGACCGGTTTCGGCAGGTCGGTCGCGGTGACGTAGGCGATCCGGGTCGAGTCCGGCGACCAGGCCGGCTGGCTGACCGCGCCGTCATGACTCGTGACGGCGGTCGGGGCGCCGCCCCGGAGCGGAGCAAGCCACAGCTGGCCCGGCTTGCCCTCCTCGGTGATCGAGACATAGGCCACCCAGCGGCCGTCCGGCGACCAGCGGGGACTGTGATCGGACGGCCCGTCGGTGAACGCCCGCGGCGGCTCCGACCCGTCGACCGGCGCGACCCAGATCGAGGTCTGCGCCTTGTCGGTCTCTCGATCCATCCGGGTCTGGACCCAGGCGAGGTGCGTGCCGTCGGCGGACAGCTGCGGATCGCCCGCCGTCCCGAGCAGGTACAGGTCGTCGGGTCGCATCGGGCGTGGCGCCATGAGGCTCCCTCTCTGAAGGCTGCGGCCCATGATGGAGGCATGCGAGGGCGAGTACCGGCGCGGGTGGTCGCCGCCCTCGTTTTGGGGACCGCCCTCACGGCGTGCGGGACCTCGCCGTCCCCGACCGCAGCTTCCACGTCGACATCTCCGAGCCCGCCGGCTGCCTCCGCGCCCCGGCCGGCCGCTCTCCCGCCGTACGCCTGGACGTCAGGCTCCGTGACGGCCGCGGACCTGCCGCACTCCTGGCACGCGGGTTGCCCGGTCGGGCCGGACCAGCTGCGCCGCCTGCGGCTCGTCTACTGGGGGTTCGACGGGGCTGCCCACACCGGCACACTGATCGTTGCCGCCGACGTGGTGCCGGTCGTGGTGCGGGCGTTCGAGCGGCTGTACGACGCGCGCTTCCCGATCCGCCTCATGGTGCCTATCGACGCCTACGGCGGCAGCGACGACGCGTCGGTGGCCGCCGACAACACCTCGTCGTTCAACTGTCGCGACGCGGTCACGTCCGGGCCGCCGCACTGGTCGGAACACGCCTACGGAACGGCCATCGACATAGATCCCTTCGAGAACCCCTACGTGGAGGGCAGCACGGTGACGCCGCCCGGGGCGACGGCGTACGCCGACCGCTCGCGCATCCGGCCCGGCATGATCACACCCGGCAGCGTCGCCTTGCGTGCCTTCACCGACCAGGGCTGGGGATGGGGCGGCGTGTGGAACACGCCCGACTACCAGCACGTGAGCCGCAGCGGGCACTGACCCGGAAGGTGCGACCGTGGCGTCGCTACGCTGCCGCATGCGCCCCTTCAGGTTCGCCGTGCAGACCAGCCACGCCCCGGACATCACCACCTGGCGGCAACGCGCTCGCGACGCCGAGTCGATGGGGTACTCCACCTACTACCTGCCCGACCACTTCGGCGAGCAGTGGGGGCCGCTGGTCGGACTAACGCTGGCGGCCGAGGCGACCGAGCGCATCCGCGTCGGCTGGCTGGTGCTCGACAACGACTTCCGCCACCCGATGGAGCTCGCCAAGGAGGTGGCGACGCTCGACCTGGCCACCGAGGGGCGGGTGGAGTTCGGGCTCGGTGCGGGCTGGATGAAGACCGACTACGAGCAGTCCGGCATTGCGTACGACGACCCGGGGACCCGCGTCGATCGCATGGAGGAGAGCCTGCGGATCCTCAAGCGACTGTGGTCCGGGGAGCCGGTCGACTTCAAGGGCGAGCACTACACACTGGCCGGCGCCGTCTCGCACCCGAGGCCCTTCACGCGGCCGCACCCGCCGATCGTCGTCGGCGGGGGGTCGAAGCGCGTGCTGTCGATCGCCGCGCGGGAAGCCGACATCATCGGGTTCAACACCTCGCTGCGGTCGGGCGCGGCGGACCGGGCCGCAGCCGCGGCGGCCATCGCGCCGAAGTTCGACGAGCGCGTGCAGTGGGTGAAGGACGCGGCCGGTGACCGGTTCGAGGACCTCGAGCTGCAGTGCCACACGTCTTTCGTCGTGGTGACCGACGACCGGCCGGGTGTCGTCGACTCGATGGCCGGCGTCTTCGGGGTCTCGCCGGAGGAGGCGCTCGACGTACCGATCGTCGTCGTCGGCACGGTCGACGAGATCTGCGAGACGCTCCAGCAGCGCCGCGAACGCTGGGGCTTCAGCTACTGGGTCGTGTTCAGCGACTCGATGGCGGCCTTCGCGCCAGTGGTGGAGCGCCTCGCCGGCGCCTGACCCTCGTACGGCCTGATCGCAGTAGCGTCGCGCACGTGGAGCCACGGATCAGCCTCGTCACTCTCGGCGTCGCCGACCTGGCCAGGTCACGTGCGTTCTACGACGCGCTCGGGTGGCAGGGCCAGGAGGTCGAGGAGACCTACTTCGTGCAAGCCGGCGGCATGGCCCTCGTCTTGTGGTCGCGGGCCAAGCTGGCCGGCGACGCGGGCGTAGACGACAGCGGCGGCGGTGGCTTCGGCGGCATCACCTTGGCGCACAACGTGCGTAGCCGTGAAGCGGTCGACGAAGTCATGGCAGCAGCCCGCGAGGCCGGTGCGACCATCACCAAGCCGGCACAGGACACGTTCTACGGCGGCTATGCCGGCTACTTCACCGATCCCGACGGTCATGCCTGGGAGATCGCTCACAACCCGGGTTTCACCCTTGCCGACGACGGGTCCCTGACGCTGCCCGACTTCGGCGGCTGACGGCGCCGAAGGAATGACGCCGACTGACGATCAGGCGTGGCGGCGTACCCACTCGTACATCGCAATGCCCGACGCGACCCCCGCGTTGATGGACCTCGTCGACCCGTACTGCGGGATGTGCAGCACGACCTCGACCGCATCGCGGGCAGCAGATGACAAGCCCGGCCCCTCCTGACCGAACAGCAGGATGCACCGCCGCGGCACGTCGTACGCCGTCAGCGAGACCGACCCCGGCAAGTTGTCGACACCGAGGAGCGGCAGGTCACGCGCAGCCGCCCAGTCGGCCAGCGCGTCGATCGTCGCGTGGTGCAGCACGTGCTGGTAGCGATCGGTCACCATCGCGCCGCGGCGGTTCCAGCGTCTCCGTCCGACGACGTGCACGGCGTCGGCGAGGAACGCGTTGGCGTTGCGGACGACGGCACCGATGTTGAAGTCGTGCTGCCAGTTCTCGATCGCCACGTGGAACGGGTGCCGGTGCGCGTCCAGGTCGGCGACGATCGCCGCGTGCGACCAGTAGCGGTAGCGGTCGGCGACGTTGCGCGCGTCACCGGATTCCAGGAGCGCTGGGTCGAGCCGCGGATCGTCAGGCCAGGGCGGCGGATGCGGCCCGACTCCCACCGGCTCGTCGATCGTCACCCCATGAGGGTGCCGTCAGGCGACCGAGCCAGGTCCGTTGGGGTTGGACACCTTCTCCGCAGCCCGCACCGCGTCGGCGTCGTTCACGCCGCCGAGCGGGCCGTCGGGGATCGGCACCATCCAGACGTGCGTCATCGGCGGCGTCACCTGCGACGACAGGCCGCGCGGGCAACGTCCCTGCGCGTCCTGCAACGCCACGACGTCGACGCCTGACAGACAGAGGTTGGTGTGCACGTGCCACTGCACCAGGCAGCCACCGGTCGCCGGCGGTTGGTTCGCTCCCGGTCCCATCATGTACATGACCGCCACGAGCACGGCACCCTTGGGCGTGTTGGCATAGACGAGGCTGGCCGGTGCGTCGGGGGTCAGCGGGTCGCCGGTGCGCATGTTGGCGACGAAGTTGGCCAGCTTCATGTAGTGCACGACGGGCAGGCCGCTCGGCGTGATGGGCACGAAGCCGTCCGCCTTCGCGGTGGCGAGACTGGCGTACTTGCTGTCCGCCGCCACCGTCTGGTCTACCAACGTGCGGGCCTGCTCCTGCTGCTGCCGCGAGGGCACCTCCTGGCACATGGAGGTGACCATCTTCATGCCCTCGTCCATCTCCATCGAGATGGGCAGCCTGATGTCGCCGGCGGCCGAGGTCGTCGGCACTCGCAGGTGGAGCGTGGCCGAAGCCGTATCGGCGGCGCCCATGTCCATGCCGCCGTGGTGGGACTCCGAGGGGGCCAGGGCGAGCGCGGCGCTGGTGGAGGCCATGACCGCGAAGACCGCGAGCGTCGCGATCTGCACCCGCAGCACAGCGGCCAGCGGACGGCGCCACCGGAAGCGCAGCAGGCCCAACGCGCCGGCGGCACACAGCACCTCGAGGGCTGTGGTCAGGGTGTCGAGCCAGCCGACCGGTTCAGCGGTCGAGGCGTCGGGACCGACGGGGACGCCATGTGCCCGGCTGAGCACCCAGACGGCCACGATCCCCAGCTGCAGTACGACGCCGCCGGCAAGCACCCAGCGGCGCGGTTGCACGACCAGCGCGACCGCCCACGAGACCTGCAACCACGCGCAAACCAGGAAGAAGACGCCGAACAGCCAGTACTCGTGGAAGTGCTCACCGGTCACTGAGAAGTGAGCCGCCGCGGCGGCGACCGATGCCGCGGCCAGCACGACCCGCACGACCCAGCGCAGCGTCCCGCTGTCGGACTCGCCCATGCACACCTCCGATGCGCTGGACCCTAACCCCGGTCGCTCCCCCCTGACAGCCGCTGACCGTAATGCCGGGGACCCGACGATTTGATCGGTGTTACAGGGTTTTCGGGGCGGCCGGGGCTCACGCCGAGCGCTGCAGCCCCGAGCCGTTGGACGTCGGCAGGCCGGCCGCGGCCAGGGCCTCCTCGACCAGCTGCCCCACCGCCTCGAACTCGAGCAGGAACCCGTCGTGACCGTAGGGCGAGTGCACGACCTCGAGGCCCGGGCAGGTTGCGATCCCGGCGGCGATCTCCTGCTGCAGGTAGAGCGGGTAGAGCCGGTCGCTGTCGATGCCGGCGACGAACGTCGGCGCCTTGACCCGGGACAGCGCCGCCTCCACGCCGCCGCGGTCCCGACCGACGTCGTGGGAGTTCATCGCGTTGCTGAGCACGACGTAGGTGTTGGCGTCGAAGCGGCGCGCCAGCTTGTCGGCGTGATGATCGAGGTAGGACTCGACCGAGAACCGGCCGCCACCGAACGGATCCTCCTGCGCCTGCGGCACGCGACCGAACCGCTCGGCGAGCTCCGACTCCGAGCGGTAGGAGATGTGCGCGATCCGCCGGGCGATGCCGAGGCCGAGGTGCGGCCCCTCACCGGGTGGCGCGTCGTAGTAGTCGCCACCCCGGAAGCGCGGATCGGCCCGCACCGCCTGGATCTGGGCGGCGCAGAGCGCGATCTGCTCGGCCGTCGCGTAAGCCCCGCATGCGAGCACGACGGCCGACCGCAGCCGGTCGGGATAGGTGACGGCCCACTCGAGCGACCGCATGCCGCCCATCGAACCGCCCACGACCGTGGCCCAGCTGCCGACGCCGAGAGCGTCAGCGAGACCCGCCTCGACCGCGACCTGGTCTCGCACGGTGACGAAGGGGAAGCGACTCCCCCAGGGGCGGCCGTCCGGTGCCGGCGACGCCGGCCCCGTCGTGCCCTGGCAACCGCCGAGGACGTTCGGGGCCACGACCCACCACCGGTCGGTGTCGATGGCCTTGCCGGGACCGACGAGGCTGTCCCACCAGCCGGCGGTCGGGTGGCCGGGACCGGCCGGACCGGTCACGTGGCTGTCACCGGTCAGCGCGTGCGCCACGAGCACCGCGTTGGACCGGTCGGCGTTGGGCTCGCCCCAGGTCTCGTAGGCGACCCGGACCGACGGCAGCGTGCCGCCGGCCTCGAGCGTCACCGGTCCGGGCAGATCCACGAACTGCCGATGTCCGACCGGGTCCCCCTCCCGCCAGGCGGCGCTGGCGGGAGGCAGGCCCGGGTCGAAGCGACCGGTCGGGGTCGTCAAGGGCGGCGCTACGCGGACTTGGCGGCCCGGAAGCCGGCCTCGAGGTCGGCCTTGATGTCGTCGATGCCCTCGATGCCGACCGACAGCCGGACCAGGCCCGGCGTGACGCCGGTCGTCGCCTGCTCCTCCGCGGTCAGCTGCGAGTGCGTCGTGCTGGCCGGGTGGATGACGAGGCTGCGCACGTCGCCGATGTTGGCGACGTGGCTGTGCAGCTCGAGCGCGTCGACGAACCGGCGCCCGGCGTCCACCCCGCCCTTGATCTCGAACGACACGATCGAGCCCGGCCCCTTCGGCGCGTACTTCTGCGCGTTGGCGTACCACGGCGACGACGGCAGGCCCGCGTAGAAGACCTCGTCGACCTCGTCGCGGGTGGTCAGCCACTCGGCGACCGCCTTCGCATTGGACACGTGCCGCTCCATGCGCAACGACAGCGTCTCGAGGCCCTGCAGGAGCAGCCAGGCGTTGAACGGCGAGATCGCCGCGCCGAGGTCACGCAGCAGCTGCACCCGGGCCTTCGCGATGTAGGAGCCCTGGCCGAGCGCGTCCCAGTAGACGAGGCCGTGGTAGCTCTCGTCCGGCGTGTTGAAGCCGGGGAAGCGCTGCTTGTCCTTGCCGAAGTCGAACTTCCCGCCGTCGACCACGGCACCGCCGATGACCGTGCCGTGGCCGCTGATGAACTTCGTCGTCGAGTGGGTGACGATGTCGGCGCCGTGCTCGATCGGGCGGATGAGGTAGGGCGTCGCCACCGTGTTGTCGACGATGAGCGGTACGCCGGCCTCGTGGGCCACCCCGGCGACACCCTCGATGTCGAGGACGTCGATCTTCGGGTTGCCGATCGTCTCGGCAAAGAACGCCTTCGTGTTGGGCCGCACCGCAGACCGCCACGCGTCGAGGCTGTCCGGGTCCTCGACGAACGAGACCTCGACCCCGAGCTTCGGGAACGTGTAGTGGAACAGGTTGTAGGTGCCGCCGTAGAGGCTCGACGACGCCACGACGTGGTCACCGTTCTCGGCGACGTTGAGCAGCGCGGTCGTCGTCGCGGCCTGACCCGAGGCGACGAGCAGCGCGCCGACGCCACCCTCGAGGCTGGCGATGCGCTCCTCGGCCACCTGCTGGGTCGGGTTCATGATCCGCGTGTAGATGTTGCCGGGTTCGGCCAGCGAGAACAGGTCGGCAGCGTGCTGGGTGTCGCGGAAGCTGAAAGCGGTCGTCTGGTAGATGGGCACCGCGCGGGCGCCGGTCGTGGGATCGGGCACCGCTCCCACGTGGATCTGGCGGGTATCGAAACTCCACCCTGACTCGGACATCGTGCTCCTTGCGTCGTCGGTGCGGCCGGGCCGCACATCGGTCCAGTGCGGGCTGCCGCATCCGCGCGAGGCCCGCGCTTGCCGGTCGCACGTCACGACCGG
Source organism: Mycobacteriales bacterium (assembly GCA_035690485.1). Taxonomy (NCBI): domain Bacteria; kingdom Bacillati; phylum Actinomycetota; class Actinomycetes; order Mycobacteriales; species Mycobacteriales bacterium. The sequence goes on from DASSKL010000008.1 coordinate 128,196, forward strand.
CCCGGTCATCACCCGGGGCACCCCACCGCGGTGGAGGGTTGCCGGTCAGCGAGCCGGGGCTTGGCGCTGACGCTCATGACCTGCGGAGATCATACAAGGTCCGCGGGTCGCGGCGAAGCCCGTTGTCATGACCCCTGCCGGCCGCGGCCGAAGACTTTGCTTCGAGGCCTATCGGCCTCGAAACACGGGTTCCCGCTTCTCGACGAACGCCTTCGCGGCCTCCCGGTGGTCGTCGGTGAGCCCGGTGCGCAGGTGGTGCGCGGCCTCCATGTCGAGGCACTCACCGAGCTCGCCGTGGACCGCCCGTTCGAGGTTCTCCTTCATGTAGCGGTAGGCGACTCGCGGCCCGGCGGCCAGCCGCTTGGCCCGGCGCAGCACCTCTGCCTCGAAGCCGTCCGCGCCGAGCACGTCGTTGACGATGCCCAGCGCCCGGGCCTGCTCCGCGTCGATGCGCTCGGAGAAGTAGTAGAGCTCCTTGGCCTTGGCCGGTCCGACCAGCCTGGTCAGGAACCACGTGCCGCCGTAGTCGCCCGCGAACCCGACACGGGCGAACGCCGTGGTGAGGACCGCGCCGGGTACGGCGTACCGCAGGTCGCACGCGAGCGAGAGCGAGAGGCCGGCGCCGGCCGCCGCCCCGGGGATCGCCGCGATGGTCGGCTTGGGCATCTCCCACAGTCGGCCGCTGGTGGCCCGCTGGCTCAGCCGCTGCCGGTGCACGCGGACGTCGAAGGGCACACTGTCGCCGCCGCCCGAGGCCATGTTCTTCACGTCGCCGCCGGCGCAGAACGCGCCGCCGGCACCGGTCAGCACGACGCAGCCGACCTCGTCGTCGACCTCCGCCGCGGCGAGCACGCGACCCATCGCGTCGAGCATGTCGCCGGACAGAGCGTTGCGGCGCTCGGGCCGGTTCATCGTGAGCACGGCGACGCCGTCCTCCACGCGGGCCAGCAGATCCATGGTGCCGGTGTCGATCTCGCGCACGCCGCTACTCCTCTGCGCTCTGGATGTGGAACGTCACCCCGCCGATCTCGACCGACCGAGCGACCGCGCCCGGCCGGGTGACGGTGACCTCGCTGATCCCCTCGTCATCGGGGCTGCCGACGTGGATGAACCGCAGCAGCTGCCGGCCTCCGTCCAACGCGATCGCCGGGGTGTCGCCGCCGGTCACGGGCACGTCGAGCAGGTCGGCCCACAGCCGCGCGACGGTCGTCGGGTCCTGCGCGCGCACGACGATGCCGCGCAGGCCGCCCGACTGGTGCTCCGGCACGACCGCGGTCCAGGCCGGCCCGCCCCAGCGCCAGGACCCGGGTGGGTCGACCGCGTCGAGCGACACGATCGCGCCGGGCACGTCCTTCGGGTGCAGGTGCATGCTCGCGATGTCCGGCAGCGAGGTCTCCCAGACGACCCGCACGCCGAGCCCGTCGACCCGCCGTCGCGCCGCTCCGAGGTCGGGCACCTGGAAGATCGCCATGTAGCCGCTGTCGCCCCCGCGCTTGTCGAGGTAACGGCCCGCGGTGGTGCCGTCCTGCACCGGGGCGACCACCTCGAGGAACGTGTCGCCCACGGCGAACACGGAGTTCTCGAGCCCGAAGTGGCCGACGCCCGGATCGTGGAACGGCGCGCCGAAGTCGAGCTCGCGCTGCAGTGCGCCGGCGACCGGCGCGAGCTCGCGGGCCGCCAGCGCCACCTGCCGCAACCGGGTCGGGGTGCTCATGGCCTGCAACCTAGCGAGGTGCCGCCCCTCCCGCACCGGCGAACATGTCCCGCATTGCTGCACTTGCCACGGCAATGGGCGGTTGGACGGCCCAGCGAACAGGGACGATCATTGCGCCAACTGGGTGACTGACGCGGTCACCGACCCGGTTACCGTAATGACTTGTCAGAACACCTACCTAGTAGGACATGCGGTGAGGCATCCAGTTATGACGCGAATGCCCGACCGCTCGGTGTCGACCTACCCGAGCGTGGGGCCGAAGGCCGACACGCCCCGGGCGCCCGACGGCGGCGGTCCCGCGTTGCAGGCCCTGGGCGTGCTGTGCCATTCCTGCCACGGCGTGGTGCCGCTCCTGCTCTTCGCCAACTCCCCTTCGCGTCCGCGCCGGGCGCACTGCCCGCACTGCACGGCCCTGCAGGAGCTGTCCACCGAGTAGCACCGTGCGGTCTCGGGGGTAGGTCCTACCCATGAGCGTCGCGGAACGGGTCGACGGCTTCCAGCGCCGGCACCCGTGGGCGGGCTTCTCGCTTGCCGTCGTCTACAAGTTCTACGACGACCGCGGGCCGCACCTCGCCGCGATCATCACCTACTACGGCTTCGTGTCCCTGTTCCCGCTGCTGCTGCTGTTCGCCACCGTGCTCGGCTTCGTGCTGCAGGGCAACCCGAGCCTGCAGCACACGCTCGTGCACTCGGCGCTCTCCGACTTCCCGATCGTCGGACCCCAGATCGAGCACAACATCTCGGCCTACAAGGGCAGCGGTGCCGGGCTCGTCGTCGGCATCGTCGGCACGTTGTACGGCGGACTCGGCGTCACCCAGGCCGCGCAGGCCGTCTTCAACCGCATCTACGCCGTGCCGCGCAACAAGCAGCCCAACCCGTTCACCTCCCGGCTGCGCAGCCTGCTGCTGCTGGTACTGCTCGGCACCGGCGTGCTCGTCACCACCGGGCTGTCGGCGATGACGACCGACGCGCACGCCTTCGGTGGACAGCTGGGCTTCTGGGTGCGCATCGCCGCTCTGGTGTTCGCGTTCCTGGTCAACGTCGCGTTGTTCGTCGGCGCCTTCCAGGTCCTCACCGCCAAGACGCTGCAGACCAGGGAGGTCGCGCTCGGCGGGTTCGTCGCTGCGCTCGGCTGGCAGATCCTGCAGTCGGCGGGCACCTACTACCTGAGCCACAAGCTGCGGCACGCGAGCGAGGTCTACGGCGTGTTCGGGCTGGTGCTCGGCCTGATCGCATGGATCTACCTCGAGGCGATGGTCGTCGTCCTCTCCGCCGAGCTCAACGTCGTACTCCACGATCGGCTGTGGCCGCGATCGTTGCTGACACCGTTCACCGATGACGTCGAGCTGACGCGCGCCGACGTGTCCGTCTACACCTCCTACGCGCGCAGCGAGCGCTACAAGGGCTTCGAGAACGTCGACGTGACGTTCGACCCGCCGCCAACCGAATGAGTCGATCGGCGGTCGTTACGCTGCCGCCATGGTCAGTGCGGGGCTCGACCACGGCCCACGGTTCGTCGTCGTCGTCGGTGCCGGCATGGCCGGCGCCCTCGGCCCGATCAAGCCGCGGGTCGCGGCGACGAAGCGCACGAGCCCGGAGTAGCCGATGCAGGTCGACATGATGGTGACGGCGGGTCCGCTGCGCGACGTGCAGCGGCTCGCGGTCGACGCCTCCCGCGCCGGCTTCTCCGGCCTCGTGGTGACCGAGGCTGGACGTACGGCGTACCTGTCCTGCGCCGCAGCCGCGCTGGCCACCGACCTGCACCTGGCGACCGGCATCGCGGTCGCGTTCCCGCGCAGCCCGATGGTGACGGCGCAGGTCGCGTGGGAGCTCGCCCAGCTGACCGGCGGGCGCTTCCGGCTCGGGCTCGGCACCCAGGTGCGGGCGCACATCGAGCGGCGCTATGGCGCGGAGTTCGACCACCCGGGACCGCGGCTGAAGGAGTACGTCCAGGCGGTCCGGGCCTGCTTCCGCGGCTTCCGCGGCGACGCGCTCGCGCACCACGGCGAGTTCTACGACCTGTCGCTGTTGCCGGCGATGTGGTCGCCCGGGCCGATCGAGGTTGCCGACCCGCCGATCGACGTGGCGGCAGTCAACCCCTGGATGCTGGAGATGGCCGGGCAGGTCGCCGACGGCGTGCACGTGCACCCGCTCAACAACCCGACCTACCTGCGCGAGACGGTGCTGCCGCGGTTGGCCGCGGGCGCTTCACGGGCCGGCCGCGACCCGGCTGGGCTGCAGGTCATCGTGCCCGCGTTCACCGCCCTCGGCACGAGTGGTGACGAGCAGCAGCGATGGCGCGAGATGGCGCGGATGCAGGTCGCGTTCTATGGCTCGACGCCCAACTACGCAGGCCTGTTCGACCAGCTCGGCCACCCCGGCACGACCGACCGGATCCGCGAGCGGCAGAAGGCCGGCGACATCCCCGGCATGGCCGCGGTCATCCCCGACGAGCTGCTGCAGCACTTCGTGGTCGTCGGCGACGCGGCCGACGTGGCCGCGCAGCTGCGAGACCGTTACGACGGGGTCGCAACGCGGGTCGTCCTCTACTTCGCCGGGATGGCCTGGCAGCGCGACCCGGCGGCCCTGGAAGAGTTCGGCGCCGTCGCCCGCGCGTTGCGGGACTGAGGAGGCAGGGTGGCGCTCACGGAAGAGGAACAGCGGGCCCGGCGTCAGGCCGTCAGCCAGTACATGCCGAAGACACCGTTCCTCAAGGGACTCGGCGTCGTCTTCGACCACTACGAGCCCGACGACGTGGTGCTCCGGGTGCCATTCCGTGAGGACCTGACCAACGACGGCACCTATTACCACGGGGGCGTGGTGGCCTCCGCCCTGGACACCGCGGGCGCGGCCGCTGCCTGGTCCAACCACGACTTCGACAAGGGCATGCGCGCGGCGACGATCTCGATGAGCGTGCAGTACGTCGGCGCCTGCAAGAAGTCCGACCTGCTCTGCCACGCGCGCACGGTGCGCCGCGGCAAGGAGCTGACGTTCACGGAGATCACGGCCACCGACGCCGACGGCAACGTCGTCGCCCACGCGGTGCAGACCTACCGCATCGTCTGACCACCGGCCCCGGCCCGGAATCCGCGAGTTAGCGTGGGTTGCGGCGCCCCCCGCCGTCCCACGCCCACCCGTCGCCCGCGGAGTCTCCATGCGCAGCGTCCCCCTGGTCGCCGCGCTGTCGGCAGCCACGGTGCTGGCTGCCCCCGCGGCGGCATGGGCGCACGGCGGTGCCGGTGCGGCCTACGCAGGGGAGGCGGGCCACTACGAGGTCTACGCCTACGACGCAGTCGCCGCCGCCGCTCCGGGCCAGCTCGAGTACCGGCTGATCCTGCTCGACCACGCCAACGACGGCCCCGCCGACGGAGCGCGGGCGGTCGTGCGCGCCACGCTCGCCGGCGGCAGCCGTTCGGTCGGCCCGGTGACGGCGAGGTCGGTGGCCAACGTCTACTACTACGACCTGCCGGACCCGGGCAGCAGCACGTGGACCGTGCACCTGAGTCTCGACGGACCGCTGGGTCCGGCGACCACGACCTACCGGATGCACGGCCTGTCCGAGGGCGCGCCCGCGGCCAGCCCGACGCCGGCGGCCGACGCCACCCACACCCGCCGGGACAACACCGATGTCCTCGTCGGCATCGGCGTAGCGGCTGCGTTGGCCGCGGCGGCCGCGGGCGTGGTCGCCTACCGGCGGCGGCGTACGCCGGAGGACGGGCCGACACCGTGAGGCGGCTGCTCGGCGCCGTTCTGGCCGGCGTGCTGCTCGCCGCCGGCGCGCTGACCGCCTGCGGGACGACCGACAACACCGCGGCGGCCCGCCCGGCACCCGCGCCGACGTTCGCCGGGTTCCCGCTCGACGTCCCCGTCCCCCGGCCGCACGCGCAGCTGGTTGACGACAGCGGCAAGCCCTACGACCTGTGGGCCCGCACCCACGGCGAGGTGACGCTGCTGTACGTCGGCTACACCCACTGCCCGGACCTGTGCCCGCTGATCATGGCGACGGTGGCCCGCGCGCTCGACCGGCTGCCGGCGAGTGACCGCGACCGGATCGCGACGGTGTTCGTCACGGCCGACCCGGCCCGCGACACCCCGGCGCAGCTGCACGGCTGGCTCGCGCGGTTCAGCCCCGACATCCGCGGCCTGACCGGCACGCGGGCCGAGCTCACCCGCGTCTACACCGATCTCGGGATGCCGGCGCCGGTGCTCGAGCAGGCCGACAACCCCGACTCCATCGAGCACGCCGCCTCGCTCTACGTCTTCGGCCGCGACGACGTGGCGCGGCTGGCCTACGATGCGACCACGACCGTCGGCGGTCTCGCGGGCGACCTGCGCGAGGTCCTCGCCGGCGAGCGACCGCCGGCGACCGACGACAGCACCCTCGCGGCCACCGGAGGCACCGGCCGCCTGGGTCTGCTGCGGGTGGTCGGCGCGTTCCTCGACGTGGCCCCCGACGGCACCGCGCAGCTGACGATGACCGCCGGCTCCGACGGCGACACGGGCGACGCCCTCGAGCAGGTGAGTGGCCCCGACGGCGTGCGCGGGCAGCTGCGCTCCGGCGGGCGATCGGTCGACGCGGTGACGATCCCCGCGCTGGACAAGGGACCGATCACCCTGCACGGCCCGTCAGCGGTCGTCCTCGATCTTCCCGCTGCCGCGGCGCGGGAAAGCGCGGTCGACCTGCGGCTGACGTTCCGGCACGCAGGCAGCATGCTGATCCGGGTACCGATCCGGCCTACCGGCTGACCTCCGCGCCGGCCGGTAGCTCACCACCGGCGCTGCGGCGTTGGCCCGTCAGTCCTCGAGCAGGCCGCCGAGCCGCTCGATGGTGTCGACGAACTCCTCGACCATCTCCTGCACCACGCGCTTGGTGGGCTTGACCGTGTTCATGGAGCCCACGACCTGGCCCACGAAGTAGGTCACGAGCTGCTGGCCGCCGCTGCCCGCCTTGTCGGCGACCCGGTGGATGCGTCGCATCGCGTCGCTGACGAGCAGCGGCTGGATCGGCATCGGCAGGGTGCCCGGACCGTCCTCGCGTTCCCACTCGTCGGTCCAGGCGGTGCGCAACATGCGGGCGGGCTTACCGGTCAGGGAGCGCGACCGGACCGTGTCACCCGGGCCCGCGTGCAGGAACTTCTCCTTGACCGCCGGCGGAGTCTCCGCCTCCTCGGTGGTCAGCCAGACCGACCCGCACCACACGCCGTCGGCGCCGAGCGCCATACCGGCCGCGAGCTGGCGGCCACGCCCGATCCCGCCGGCGGCGAGCACCGGCGCGTCGACCGCGTCGACGATCTCGGGCACCAGCACCATCGTGGCGATCTCGCCGGTGTGCCCACCGGCCTCGGTGCCCTGGGCGACGATCAGGTCGGCACCCGCAGCCGCGTGCTTCTCCGCGTGGTGCACGTTGCCCGCGAGAGCTGCCACCGGGATACCGGCGCCGTGTGCACGCTCGATGAAGTGGGCCGGCGGCGGGCCGAGCGCCGACGCGACCAGCTTGGTCTCGTGGTCGAAGAGGACGTCCAGCAGCGGCGCCATGCTCTTCGGGTCGACGCGCATCGCGCCGACACCGCTCCAACCGGAGCCGTCTGGCGCGGGCGGTATGTCGTAGCGCTCGAGCAGGTCGTCGACGAACTTGCGGTGCTCCTCCGGCATGAGGTTCTGCAGCTGGGAGCGGTCGAGACCACCCTGCTCGGCGCCGGCGAACTTCTCCGGCACGAGCAGGTCGACGCCGTAGGGCTTGCCGTGGACCTCGTTCTCGATCCACTTCAGATCGATGTCGAGCTGCTCCGGGGTGTGCGCGACGGCACCGAGCACGCCCATGCCGCCGGCGTTGGTGACCGCCGCCACCACGTCGCGGCAGTGGCTGAAACCGAAGATCGGGACATCGATGCCGACGAGGTCGGTCGCACGCGTACGCATGAGCGCACGGTAGCGCTCGACGCGCCCGTCCGGGCAGCCCCGTCGGGCTGGCCTCGATCAGCCCGTGACGAAGGCGACCACTTCGTCCGAGGGACAGATCACGCCCCCGGTTGACGACCCCGTCGAACCGATCGCCGAGCGCCGCCCGTGCTGCCGGCGGCGTCGGCGTCCTAGGGTGCCTGGCATGCGCACCTTGATCGACGGCGGCACGTTCTTCGAAGGTCCACGCTGGCACGACGGACGCTGGTGGGTATCCGACTTCTTCCGCCACACCGTGTTGAGTTTCGACGCCGACGGCCGTGACGAACGTCAGGAGGCCTCCGTCCCCGGGCAGCCGTCCGGCCTCGGCTGGGCACCGGACGGTTCGTTGCTCGTGGTGTCGATGCTGGACCACCGGCTCCTGCGGCGTGCAGGCTCCGCCCTGCAGGAGGTCGCCGACCTGTCGGCGTACGCCGGAGGCCCCTGCAACGACATGGTGGTCGACGCATCGGGGCGGGCGTGGATAGGCAACTTCGGCTTCGACCTCTGGGGTGGCGGCGAGCCGTCCACGGCCTCGTTGTTGCGGGTCGACCCGGACGGCACGGCGGCGATCGCGGCCACCGACCTCGCGTTTCCGAACGGCAGCGTCGTCACCCCGGACGGGTGCACGCTGATCGTCGGGGAAACCGGTGGTGCCCGCTACAGCGCATTCAGCATCCAGCCGGACGGGTCGCTCACCGATCGCCGCACGTGGGCGGAGCTGCCCGGTGTCGCGCCCGACGGCTGTGCCCTGGACGCGGAAGGCCGCATCTGGTCGGCAGACGCCTACGGCGGCCGGTGCGTGCTGGTGCAGGAAGGGGGCCGGATCCTCAAGGAGGTGCGCGCACCCGAGGGGCTCAACGTCTTCGCCTGCATGCTGGGCGGACCGGACGGCACCACGCTGCTGATGTGCTGCGCGCCGGACTCCGACGCGAAGAAGCGAGCCTCCACGCGGGAGGCGCTGCTCGTGGCGACAGAGGTCGCGGTCGGACGCGCGGGGCTCCCCTAGACGACGCGCAGTGCGGTCTTCGGACGGTCCGTCAGGGTGCTGACAGTCAGCTCGGGTTCATGAACTGCTGCAGGTCGAAGTAGTCGCGCCAAGCCTTGATCTTGCCGTCCTGGATCTCGAACACACCCGCGACGGGCAGCGTCACCTGCTTCCCGCCGAACGTCATCTTGTCGGTCCGCTCGGTGAAGACGACGTCACCCGCCGAGGCGAGGTGGTGCGTGACGAACTCGATCTCGGGCGAGCCGGGGACGTAGGTCTCCAGCGTCGCCCTGATCGCGTCCTTGCCCTGCGCCGGCGCCAGCGGGATGTTGTGGTAGACGGCGTCGTCGGCGAAATAGCCGAGAAGCTCGTCGACGTCGCGACGCGAGAACGCCGTGCAGAACTCGCGAACCAGTTCCTCGTTAGCTGCATTCGTCTGCATGCGGCGGATCCTAAGCGCAACCCCTCGCCACCACGAATGTCACGACGGTGGCGGACGGATCCACCGAGCGACGCCACCGTGGTGGGAACACGTGCCCGATCGGTGCTGCGAGTAGGAGTAGGTCCCGTCGACACACTGCGCCGTGGCGCCTGAGGGATCAGATGATGCGGTCTCGCCGGGTGCCGGCGTGGCCGACTTCGTCGTCGTCGGCGTCCCTCCGCCGTCGCTGCCGTAAGCGCCGTCCCACTCGGTCGGGGAACCCTCGCCGCCGTAGCGCTGATACGCGTCCCACCAGTTGGTCGCAATCGCCTGCTGCGCAGCGGCGAGCGTCAGCGAGCCCGAGCACACAAGGTCGTGCAGCTTGTTCTCGATCCGGTCCTTCACCCGGGCGCCGTCGGTCGCGTCGTACGGCTCCGGCCACAGGTTGTGCGGATCCGCCGGCGCGCCCCCGAGCTCGAGCGAAATGAGGTGATCTTCTTCGTAGTCGCTCGTCGACGTGTCGCCCCGGAAGGCGTAACCGGACGCGAGCTGCTGCTCCTTCAGCTTCGTCGTGTAGCTCGACGAGGGCCGGATGGTCGAGGTGAAGCCGGTACGGCAGATCGTGGCGTGAATGTTCGCCTGTGTGACCTGCGGGTTGGCGGCCCCGGGCGTCCAGGCACGGTCCGGAAGCACTACAGCGCCGCCGTCGAGCAGCACGTCGCCCCGGGCGGCCGCAGGCGGAGCCGGACTCGTCGGCTCGGATGACGGCGCGTCGGTGGCGCCGGCGGAGGGCGAGGCAGGCGCGGCCGATTCCGTCGGCTGGGCCGCCAGGCCGGCCGGCGTCGGCCCGGGCGAGTGGGCAGCCATCTGCTGCAAGCCGCCGCCGGAGGGCGCGCAGCCGGCTGCCGCCGCAGACATCACCACGGTGACCAGCAGGGCGCCGGCAGACCGGACCAGGCGCCCGCGCTCTCTCAGAAATGTCATGGCACGACGAGTTCAGCAGCGTGCCGGCCGCCGCGGGCCGTATCCGCCGCAGATCAGCCGTTCGTGCGATGGGCGAGGTGGACCGCCGGACGATGCCCCTGCGACGCTGGGAGAAGATGGCGCGGTGCAGGAGGCTACGACGCAACCGCCGACGTGGTTCACCAGTGCGCTGGCCACCCGCCCGCGTGACGGCTTCGTGGAGGTCGAAGGCGCCCGCATCCACCACCTGTCCTGGGGTGACCGCTCCGCGCCCGGGCTGTTGCTGGTCCACGGGGGCGCCGCGCACGCCTACTGGTGGAGCTTCCTGGCGCCACAGCTCACGCACGACTACCACGTCGCGGCGGTCGACCTCAGCGGCCACGGTGACAGCGGGCACCGCGCCGACTACGGGATGGAGACGTGGGCCGAGGAGGTCATGGCAGTCGCAGACGATCTCGGCATGACGCGACCGATCGTCATCGGGCACAGCATGGGCGGCTTCGTCTCGATCGTCGCCGCGGCGCTGTACGGCGAGCGGCTGGCCGGCACGATCGTCGTCGACTCGCCCGTGCGCCGGGCCGATCCGGAGACCGACGAGGGCCAGCGCGGTCGAGCGTTCCGCAACCCCAAGGTCTACCCGTCACTCGACGAAGCGGTCCGCCACTTCCACTTGATCCCGCCGCAGCCGTGCAGCAACGACTACATCGTCGAGCACGTCGCGCGGCACTCGCTCAAGCAGACGGCCGACGGCTGGTCGTGGAAGTTCGATCCGGGGGTCTTCGGTCAACGCTCGTCGCAACGCGGCACCCACGACTACCTCGCGCAGATCCGCGGGCGCATCGCCGTCCTGCACGGTCAATACAGCGCGATCGTCACCGAAGACGTCATCGACTACATGAACGAGCTGCTCGGGCGGACCGCGCCGTTCGTCGAGATCCCGCAGGCTCACCACCACCTGCTGCTCGACCAGCCGCTCGCCTTCATCGCGGCGATCCGGGCGCTGCTGGCCGACTGGACCCACTCGGTGCCGCGCGCCCGGCCCGTCGGCTGAGCCTCGGGCAGGATGGACCCACAGTCGCTGGGACCACCGCCGGCTCAATCCATCGCGGCGTGGACAAGGCGCACCTCGATGTGCAGTTCACCGCCGACCCTCGGAACGTGTTATGCGCCCGTCTTGGTGCGCCGGGTCGTGGGCCGGCCGCGGTGCGACCGGCCGCGTTCGGTGGCACGCAGGCCGGTGATGAGGACGTCCAGCGTCGCGGCTGCGACGGCGTTGGGATCGGCCTGGTCGCGTTCGAGCAGGTGCTGCAGCGCGTTGAGCGTGACGGCGCCGAAGACGGCCGAGGAGGCTGCCGCGGGATCGTCGAGGTGGCGCAGTGAGCCGTCGGCTTCACCTTCGCGGAGCAGATGCTCGACGGGGACGTGGAAGGCGCCGCGGATGGCGACGACGATGCCGGGAAGGCGGCCGGCACGTCCGAGCTCGCCGATGAGCGCGCGGAAGACGGCTGGGTGGTCGAACATCACGCTGAACTGCGCCTCGACCACGGCGGCCAGCCGGTCTCGGGCCGTGCCGACGCCGGCGGCGGCAACTGCGACCCGCCCCTCCATGAGGCTGAGCATCTCGGCGAGGAGGAAGGCGAGGATCTCCTCCTTGCCGGTGAAGTAGTAGTACAGCGTCGCTTTCGGTACGCCGGTCGCCGCGGCGATGTCGTCGATCTTCGTCTGGTCGAGGCCGTTGTCCGCGATGGGCTCGGCCGCGGCGTAGATCTGGCTGACGAGCGCAGCGGGCAGACGGCGCATCGAACCTCCGCGGCGGGACCTGGCTAGCGCAGACGACTTTACCGCAGTTAGTTTGTACCGAGAGTCCAAACTTGTAGATGGTCGTGATGCGCATGCTGAAAGCGACAACCGGGCGACGGCCGCACAACGACGTGTTCGGGGTGGTCACGGCCGCTGCGGTGCGGCGCCGGCGGCTGACCGCCGGTTTCTGGCTGGTGGCGGTAGTCGTGCTGCTGGTGGGCGTGCCGTCGCTCGAGCAGGTGGTGTCACGGTCCAGCGCGCCGTTCCTGCCGGCCTCGTCGCCGACGCTGCACGGGCTAAGAGTCATGGACGACGCCTTCGGCTCTGGAGATGCGCAGTCGTTCGCGTTCGTGGTTCTGGTCGACCGCGACGGCCTCGGCCCGCCGGATGACCACGCGTACGCCGATGTAGTGGCCCGGCTGCGCGGCGACCGGCGCGTGTCGGAGGTGCAGGACTACCTCTCGCAGCCAGCGTTGCGACAGGCGTTGACCAGCCGCGACGGACAGGCCACCTACATCCCGGTCGGCCTGCGGCATCCGGTCGGCACGCCGAAGGCGAACGACGACGTGACCTGGCTGCGCCGGGTCGTTCACGCGACGCCGCTGCGATCTGGCGCCTCCTGGTACGTCACCGGAGACCCGGCGATGGCCGCGGACCTGAACCAGGCGGTGAACGACAACGCCCGGCGGATCACCCTCATCACGCTCGGCCTGCTCGCCGTCATCCTGCTGGCGATCTACCGTCGGCCGCTCACGCCGCTGATCCCGCTCGCGACCATCGGCGTCGCGCTGGTCTGCGCCCGTGGGGTGGTCGGGCTGCTCGGCATGCACGGGATGACGCTGTCGACGTTCACCGAGGCGTTCGTCACCGCGATCGTGCTCGGCGCCGGCACCGACTACAGCGTGTTCCTGATCAGCCGGTTCCAGGAGCAGCTTCGTGCTGGCGACGACCCGGCGGACGCGGTGCGGGTCGCCGGCGCTCGGGTCGGCAAGGTACTGGCGGCGTCAGCCGCCACGGTCGTGCTCGGCAGTATCTGCATGGCCTTCGCCCGGCTGTCGCTGTTCAACACCACCGGCCCGGCGATCGCCGTCTCCCTCGTGGTCACCGCACTGGTCAGCCTCACCCTTACCCCGGTGCTGCTGTCGTGGGCGGGCCGACGGGTGGCCGGCCGGCCTACCGGCGCACGCAGATGGGCCCGCGCCGGCGCGCTCGTCGCCCGCCGGCCGGCAGCGGTCCTGGCCATCGGGATCATGCTGCTTGCCGCGCTGGCGGCCTGGCTGCCGACCCTGCGCCTGTCCTTCGACGAACGCGCCCTGCAACCGGCCGGCACAGCAAGCAACCTCGGCCTGCAGGCACTCGCCGCGCACTTCCCACCGAACGAGGTCCTCCCCGACTACCTGCTCATCAGCTCCCAGCACGACATGCGCAACCCTCACGACCTCGCCACGCTGGAGCAGCTCACCCGCACTATCAGCAAGGTCCGGGGTGTCACCGCAGTACGCAGCGTCACCGAACCCAACGGAAAGCCGATACCGCAAGCCAGCCTGGCGCACCAGGTCGGCGCCATCGCCGACCAGCTCGCCACCGCCCAGCAGCGCCTGTCGCAGGGAACCGGCGGCATCAGCCGGCTCTCGAGCGGCGCCGGGCAGCTCTCAGCCGGCGCCGGACAGCTGTCCAACGGCGCCGACCGCGCAGCCGGCGCGGTCGACCTGTTCATCACCGGCCTGTCCGCCGAGACCAGTGGGCTCACCCAAGCGGCGGACGGCACCGACAAGGCGCACTCCGGCGCAACCCAGCTCGCCCAGGGCGCAGCCCAGCTCGCCGCCGGCCTGCAAGCCGCCCATGACCAGACCGCCGAAGCGGTCACCGGGCTGCACCTCATCCTGATCAAGCTCACGGCCGACCCGCTGTGCACGGCCGACCCGATCTGCCACGGCGCCCGACAAGGCCTGACCACCATCTACCAGGGCGAGCACGCCCAGCTCCTCCCCGGCCTGCAACGCGCGGCCGACGCCGCCCGCCAGATCGCCGGCGGCAACGCCCAGCTCGCCGACGGCCTGCGCCGGCTGTACACCGGCCTCGTGCAGGCCCGCGACGGCGCGAAGCGCCTCACCGACGGCCAACGCGCCTTCCGGGACCGACTCGGCCAACTCGCCGACGGAGCCGGCGTGCTCGCCAACGGCGCCGCACAGCTACCCGCTGGGCTGGACCGCCTCATCACCGTCACCGGACAGCTCGGCCGTGGTCTCGGCACGGCCGCCAGCTATCTGCACAACGTCAACCGGCACGCCGACACCCCGGACGCCGGCGGCTTCTACCTACCGGCCCGTGCCTTCCACGACCCACGGTTCGCCCTTGCCCGGCAGCTGTTCATCAGCCCCGACGGGCGCACCACCCGGCTACAGATCCTCACCGCTGCCGACCCCCTCAGCGACGCTGGGATGCACCAGTTCGCCGCGGTCGGCGACACCGCACGCACCGCTTTGCGCCACACCCCGCTTGCTGACGCCACCATCATGTCCACCGGCGCTGCCGGGCTCGGCACCGACCTGCGCGGCTACCTGGCCTCCGACGCACCGCTCGTCATGGCCGCCGTACTCCTGGCGGTCTTCCTCGTCCTCGCGCTCACGCTCCGGGCACTCGTCGCACCGCTGTACCTGCTCGCCTCGGTGGTGCTGTCCTACGCCGCAGCGATGGGCCTGACCACTCTCGTCTTCCAGCACGGGCTCGGCCGCGGGATCGACTTCACCGTCCCCGTGATCGACTTCGTCATCCTCGTCGCCGTCGGCGCCGACTACAACATCTTCCTGATGAGCCGACTCCGCGAAAATGCCAGCAGCATCACCCCTGCCGGCGTGGCCCAGGCCGTCACCGCTACCGGCGCAGTCATCACCGCCGCAGGCCTCATCTTCGCGACCAGCTTCCTGGCACTCATCGGGTCACCCGTCATCGGCCTCGCCGAGAACGGTTTCACCATCGCCGCCGGGCTTCTCCTCGACACCTTCATCGTCCGCACCCTGCTCGTGCCATCCACTGCCGTCCTCGTCGGGGACCGCAACTGGTGGCCCGCCAGACGGCAACATCCGACTGCGTGATCTCCGCCATCTGTTTGCGGCCGGCCGCGCGTCGTGTGAGGGTCTTCCGGGCGGCGGACGAGTCGGCCTGTAAGCCGGGGTCGCCGACCCCTGA
Organism: Mycobacteriales bacterium; assembly: GCA_035690485.1. NCBI lineage: Bacteria > Bacillati > Actinomycetota > Actinomycetes > Mycobacteriales > Mycobacteriales bacterium. The sequence goes on from DASSKL010000008.1 coordinate 143,208, forward strand.
CGCTCTGACCTGCTATTTCGTCGCCGCCATGCCGCTGACCTGCACAAACACGGACTCCACCGAGATCCGCCGGTGTCCCCGAATGACCGCGTTGTCGCGGACTGACCACGGACTGCGGCAATTTTCACGGACCCCGAGCGGACCGAAATGCTGGCGGTGGTCACCATCAAGAGTGGCCAGGCGCTTGGATGCGGTTTCTGTGCAGGAGCTTTGCCACGACCGAAGATCACGGTGGACGTTGCCGATCAGCTAACCGTAAACCGTGGGAGCGTCGAGAAGGATCATGGTGGCTCCCTATGTCACAGTGTGCTCGATCTCGACCTTGCTGTCGAAGTCGCTTGCGCCGGACCACTGGAGATCGCCCCTCCGTGCCGAACCTCCTTGGGTAACGTCGCGGCCTGGTTACGACCTGCTCCGCCTCGATGCGACACCGACGCTGATGGGGTGTTTCGCGACGTGGTGATGGCACGAACCGTCAGAACGACCGACAATCTGGATTCCCCTGCGGTGCTGGAGGAAGTCGAGATCCAACTCAGTCGTATCGAGATCCTGACCCCTCAGCTGACGGTCTCCGCTGACCTGCCCTGCGGATCTGTTGCCGTCTGCCCGCGGGCAGCATGCGGCGCTGAACCGGCGGCGCGGCTGCTCAAGGACCGTAAACTGCGCGATCGAGCAGACACGGCACATCGCTAGCAGCTGAATGTCGCTGACTTCACGTCCACGACGACGCAGAGGTGCGGGCCGGGCTGCAGGATGATCCACAGCCGCCACTCGGGGTCGCGTCTCTCAGCGCAGGACTGCATGTAACGGTTTGGTCACGATGTCCGGATCTGTGAAAGATGACCTTGGGACAGTCAGAGTCTGCGACAAAGCCGGCCCCGACGCGCCGGTGGCCAGCCGCTGATTTAGCGGGGGCCGGGAATACACGGGGAGGACTCCTTGCGGTTGTCATCAGGATCCCGTCGCGGCATCACGACAGCAGCGGGCACGCTGCTCCTGAGCGGCTGTCTAGGGCTGGTCTCGGCCGGTGCCGGCGCGGAAGCGTCCAGCGACTCTGGACAGGCGCCATCATGTGTTGCCACCGCCGGCGTAAGTCACACGGAGCGGGTGGGCCCAAATGACCCAGAGGGCCGTCCGGACGGTGCGACGATTCAGTACTACGACATACAGGGATCGGAAGGTGAGAGCCACGTTCCGCCGGCGGGCTGGAAGCCCGCCAACGCAACCAACGAGGAACTGGAATTTTATGGAATTCCAGCGCGCCCGACTGATCCGGCGACATTACAGGTCTGGAACAACGAGTGGGTGAACCACTATACAGCGGTCGAGGCTCCGTCTTCCCTCTGTGCTACGGAAGTAAGACATGACACAGAAGCAGTCCAGAACAACTCCACAAGCACCAACTGGGGAGGCTTAGTTGGACATGCCGGAAACTATGCCTACGTTTACGGACAGCTAAACGGAACACACGGGTACAGCACCTGCACTCCGAATGACTACCACTCAGCGTGGGTGGGACTCGGTGGCGCCAACACAAAGAGCCTGGTCCAGAATGGAATGGGCTCGGACGGAGTACCGAACCAAGACTATATTTGGTACGAACTTCTCGACGCCGCCCACCCCAATGCCGAGGTACAGGTAACATTTACTATCTCGGGCGGCGATACTCTCGGAGTCTCGACGACTTACGCGACTGACTCACTCGGGCCGTACGTGCGTTTCGGGTGGCACGATTTTACGAATGGTAATGCGACCAACTACACCGTCCGCAATTCTTATGCGGGCGACCCGATACAGAACTACATCGACGAGACAACTGCTGAAGCGATCGACGAACGACCCACGGTGAATGGCAGCTTGCCGAAGCTACGCGACTATGGAACCGACAACTGGCAGTACGTGTCCGGTTACAGCTATGGCAATTACCTGACGGGCTCGTCCCACCTTCCGCAATATATCAATATGGTGAACAGCGGCGGAACACAGCTGGAGCACGCTGCGTATGTATCTCCGGGCGCCTTCAACGACGTGCACGACGCCTGCGGTCCGTAGCCGGTAACGAAGGGACGCAGCAGACGTACATGGCACCTCTCGCCCGCGAATTGGAGACCTACAATGGCGCCTACCGCCAGCGGTTCACCGTGGTTAGGCATCAAAAGAATAGCTACGGTATTTAGGGCGCTGCCGTTGTTGCTCCGATTCCTTGCGGCCACAGCGGCGGCTGGCTTCCTGCTGATGGGTATCGCAGCCGACCCAGCCTCGGCAACGACACCCTCGCCCAGTCCGACGATCGTGCACTGTGCACCCGGCGGATCGAGCTGCGAAGGCCACAGCTCCCCGGCCCCCTCGCCCAGTCCGACGATCGTGCACTGTGCACCTGGCGGATCGAGCTGCGAAGGCCACAGCTCGCCCGCACGCTCCGGTTCCCACGCTGCATTCGTACCCCGCACTGTAAACGCAGGCGGTGGGGGCGCAGCCGGGAGATTGGTGCCAGCATCCGGGCCTCCGGCCCTTTGGATTGGTGGCGTGAGCCTCTTTGCAATCTCAACCGGCTTACTGGTATGGGCGCATCGCCAACGCTAGGGCGGCGCCTCGCCAATTCCGTAGGAATTGCGGGCCTCCTAGTGAGTGTCACGCTTATCATTTGTGCGTGGCGCGTATGCCAGAAGCCACGGCTAAGCAGCGGTGATCTTCCGTCTAGTGGCGCAAGTGACGCCGTAGCAACCCGAACGAGAGTTCCCGAGGCTGGGGGGGTACCGCTACGTCTCCAGATACCTTCGCTGAGCATAGACGCTCCAATTATTGCTGTGACGTCGGAAGCAAGTGGAGCCCTTGCCGTGCCCGACGACGTGCGTCTTGTGGGATGGTGGTCCGGCGGCGCCACCCCCGGTGCGAATGAGGGTACGGTCGTACTAGACGGTCACGTCGACTCGCGAACGCGCGGCACGGGTGCCCTGTTTCCCTTGCGCCACATTCGGATCGGCGCGTCGCTAGATCTCGTGGAATCGCACATGAAAGTTCGCTATCGAGTTGTGGCTCTTCGCGAATATGCGAAAGATCAGTTGCCCTCGGAACTCTTCCGTGTAGATGGCCCACCACATCTCAGTATCATCACGTGTGGGGGCGCGTTCAACTATAAAACTCGCCACTACGAGGACAACGTCGTTGCATACGCCGTCGCTGCGCCGAACTCGCTGCGCTCATGACGCCGTCCGAGCGCTACCCCCGACGGGTGCTTGTGGTGGGAAGTGCTTCGACTGGCAGGGTGGTGCGCGCCGCCCAGGATCATCGGGTGCGAGCACTAGATGATGTGATCTTCACGGTCATAACAGATGGTCACCGGCGAGCGGCGACGTGACCCGCCGCCGGGCGACCTAGGACCTGCATAGTCGCCGAGGGCGCAAGACCGACCCGGCGTGGGCCGCGCAGCCGGCGGCTGTTGCCCGGCTGGGAATACAGGAGCGGCAACCAGTTTGTCGGGATGGAAATCACATGTTCGCCGAACAAAGCCAGTTACGCACACGAAGTGCCAACAACAGGATCGGGCGTGGCGCTCGTCAGCGCTAGCGCCCTCGCCCACGACTGCGGTCCCGATCATCGTCGAGGTATCGGTCGTGCGGGTCCGTGTAGTCGCGGTCGGCGTGTGGTTGGGCGGCGCGGGCGGCGGCTTCGGCGTACCGCTGCTCGAGCGTGCGGCGCAGATCCCGGCTGGGCGCCGGTGCGCTGGGGTTGTCGGGGAGCCACGGGGTGGCGGCGGTGCTGTCGTCGACGGTGTTGAGCATGCCGTGGAGTGCGGCGGCGGGGTCGACGGGCGGTTGGGTGCTGCCGCGGGCCCGGATTTCGGGTTCGGCTGCGGGTGCGAGGTAGAGGTGGTTGGTGTGGCGGCCGCGGGTGAGGCCGACGTAGAGGCGGGTGCGGTCCAGGCCGGGCCGGGCGAGGAGCAGGCCGTCGTCGATGGTGGCGCCTTGGGCGGCGTCGATGGTGCTGGCCCAGCCGTAGGCGGTGTGCACGCGCACGTAGTCGGCGGGCAGGACCGCGCTGTCGTTGCTGTCGATGCGGTGGACGGTCAACCCCCCGCTGGGGGCGGGGCCGGTGACTTCGAGGAGGTCGCCGTTGCGTAGGTAGTCGTCGCCGAGGCGGATGCGCCGGTTGTTGCGGGTGGCGCGCAACCGGTCCCCGGCCCGCCAGTCCCGGTCAGTGTCGGCGAGCAGCGGTTCGCCGTGCACGGCGCCGGTTTCTTGGGCCCAGGTGCGGGCGCGGGTGTTGAGCGCGTCGACGTCGGTGTGGGTGCGGGCGAGCATGAGCACCCGGCGGCCGGCGGTGGATAGCCGGGTGTAGTGGGCGAACAGGGCGTCGAGAGTCTGATCACGATCGCCGGGGGTGTGGACCCGGCCGTGGTAGAGGTAGGCGGGGATGCTGGCCGGGTCGCCGCGGCGCAGGGCGAGGGAGGCGTGGCGTTCCCAGTCGTCGTCGAAGCGGTGCACGCTGCCGAGTTCGGGGGCGTCGAGGGTGGCGGCGAGCAGCGGCAACATGCCGCCGGCCCGGTCGATCGCGCCGATCTGCGCGGGGTCGCCGACCAGCACGAGTTTGGCCCCGCGGTCCCAGACGAGCTGGGTGAGCGCGTGCAGGTCGGCGGTGGCCAGCATGGAGGCTTCGTCGACGACGAGCACCGAGCCCGGGCCGACCAGGTAGGCCTCGTTAGCCGGGGTGGGGGGCTGCCAGGCGGCGCGGGGTTGTTCGTGCAGGAACTTCGCGACCGTGTCCGCGCTGAAACCGGCGGCCAGGCCGAGTTCTTTGGCGGCGCGGGCGGTCGGTGCTAGGGCGATGACGTGCTGCCCGCCGGCCTGCCAGGCGTCGACCGCGGCGGCGAGGCTGCGGGTCTTGCCGGTGCCGGCCGGTGCGACCAGCACCGAGACGACGTTGCCGTCGGTGAGCAGCTCACCGACCGCGCCGTACTGGTCGGGGTCGAGCCGGTGACCACGCAGCGTGGTGATGACCGGGTAGGCATCGAGCAGGCCGGCGCCGGCGGCCCGCCCCACCCGCGCGATCGCGAGGACCTCGGCCTCCAGGGCGAGCGTGGTCGCGGAGGCGTAGCGGGCGTCCGACGGCCGGGCCGGGCCGTCGGTGGCCGGCCGCAGCGGCACCGTTTCCTCGAGGGTGAGGGCTTGGTTGGTCCAGTGCTCGACCAGCTCGCGGACCATGTCGCCGCTGAACCCGACCGCCGGCACGCGGGCGGCGATCTCGCCGGCCAGATCCGACCGGCTGAACACCGCGCGGCGGGCGCCGGCCGCCCGCACCGCGCCGGTCAGCAGCCCGGGCACCCCGGTGACCTCGCCGGGCAGCGGGTGGGTGGCCCGCCGGCCCACCACGGCGGCCAGCGCGGCCGGGCTGATGCCGGCGGCGGCGGCCTCGGCGGCCCACCGGCCGGTCAGGGTGGCGATGTCGACCGGTTCCTTGCCGGGCCGGGTCTTGACCACCGCGACCTTGGTGACCGCGGTGCGTTCGGTCGAGGTGAGCGGCCGGCCCAGCGCCGTCTCGTAGGCGGCGATCTGCGGTGCCGCCTCCGCGGTCACCTGGACGGTGCGCTTGGACCACAGGGCGATCAGCTCGGCCGGCACGCCGGCGATCTCGGCCTGGCCGTCCCGGGACACCGGCGTCCAGTCCACACCGAGGCGGCGGGTCAGCTCGTTACGCAACGCCGCCTGGTAGACCACGCCCGCGGACTTCTTGTGCGCGTAGATCTCATGCCCGTCGATGCTGCGCCACCCCCGTCCGGGCAGCGGACCTTGTTCACCACCAGGGCGTGGGTGTGCAGCTGCGGGTCCCCGGCCCGGGAGGTGCGATGGTCGAACAAGGCCGCGGCGAACCCGTCGCTGGCGACCTGCACCGGGCCGTCGCGGCCGACCCGGCTGAACGCGGCATGGGCGTCCAGGTAGTCCAGCGCGGCGCCGACCGCGGCGCGGTGCGCCGCCCGCACCGCCGCCGTCGTCTGCTCCCCGCCGAGGGCCCACAGGGCGGACACCGATTTCGGTGCGGAAAAGCACAGGTCATATCCAGTGACCGCATCCGCCCGCCACGGTCGACCCAGTTCGGTGTTTTCGGTGGGGTGAATGGCGCGGCCGAACAATGCCTCCAACTGCTGGTCGGTGACGATCGAATTCGGCTCCAAGCCGAGCGGTTCGAGGCCGTGGCCGGCCCACCGGCCCGGCGCCTCCCCAAGGCCGAGGAAGTACTCGCACGCCCCGTGCCCGACCTGCTCGGCGCAGTACGCCCACGACCCCTGACGGATCTTCGACGTGGACAGCACGAGCGCACCGTAAGGCATCCCGGATGCACATGTCTGCGCCTGAATTTGGGACGCGGTCCGGACCGACTACCGTCGGCCCCGAACAGCGGAAAGCGCTGGTAGACAACGGAAAACCACGGTCAACCACAGCACAGCCCCAACCGCGAACCAAAGATTTTCAGTCCCCGGGCGCTTCTTCGGCGTGTCGCGGCCCCCGGACCCCCGTGCGCCGCCGGCCGGTTCAGACGGGGATCAGGTCAAGGCGGCGGCCCACCGCCCCCGCCAAGGCCGCCACGTCGCCCGGGTCGCTGGTCACCACCGCGTCCCGGCGGGCCAACGCGCCGACGGTCACCGTGGCATCGACAACGTCGGTCGAATGCGCCCGGCCCAAAAGCGCACCGGCAATCCGGGCGGCATTCTCGTCCAACACGTCAATAGCGCAGCCCGTGAGGAAAAGGGACAGCACATGCTGCGGCCCGCCGCGCCAGGCCTGGGCCAGCACCCCGGCCGGCACGCTCGGCACCTGCCCCCGGTCCAGCGCCCGGCGGTGCAGCGCCCACACCCGGCGCTCGCCCGCCTCAGCGGCGAGCAGCGCCCCGGTGTCGTAGGTCAGCCCGCTCACCCGGCCCGCCGCTTCCGGCCGCCCGGCGGCGGTGCCGGGGTGGCGGTCAGGTCAGCGACACCGGCGGCGTCCAGAGCCCGGTCGGCCTCGGCGAGCTCGGTGGCGGTGAACGCCCCGTGCTCCGCCTCGTAGGTGGCCACCGCAGCCAGGGCGCGGCGGCGGTGCAGGTAGCCGGCCAGCGCGTCGTTGACCAGCGGCGAGACCGCAGCACCCCCGGCCGCCGCGACCAGCTCGTCCCAGAGCCGAGCGTCCACCGACACCGACCGCTTCACCACACCCACACCAGCCAGGGTAGTACCGACGGTGCTACCAGAGCAAGCTCACGGTTTCCGGCGCCTCCGGGCGACGGGCTTCTCGGCCGGCTCCTGGGCGCGGCGCAGGTAGTCGGAGTCGCCTGCGTGTTCGGCGACGTAGCCGCGGATGCCGACCTGGCGCAGGTGGTCGAAGAAGCGGCCCAGCTCCTCCGCGGAGCGGTCCAGCTCGTCGGCCTGGTCGTCCAGCAGCGCGAGCAGCAGGTCCTTGCGCCGGCGCCGGTAGTCCGCCAACTGCCGCTCGGTCGGGGCACCGTAGAGGCGTTGAAGGACGGTGTCGTCCTCGTCCGGTTCGACCGTGCCCAGCTCGCGGAACCGGTCATACAGCGCGGGCAGCTGGTCCTCGCGGCCCAGGGTGAGCCGGTAGAGCTCGTTGACCTGGTCCGGCGCACCCCGAAACCGGCGCCGGTCCCCGGGCGGAGGCAGGAAGAACCAGACCAGCGGCAGGTCGAACCCGCAGGCGAACGCGAGGATCTCCTGCGCGTCGAACTCCCGCCGCCGCTCCCCGCCGTAGGCGGCCTCGATCGCCGACACCCCGGCCTGGCGCAGCCGCACCCCGACGAAGCGCTCGAGCCGCTCGGCGGTCTCCTGCTGCGTCCAGCCGCGCAGCTCCCGGGCCCGGCGGAAGTTGTAGGCGACGATCTCGTTCAGATCCGCCACCGGCTCGTCGCCGTCCGGTGCCGGCTGCTGCCGGCCACTGCTCCTGCGTGGGACCACGCCGCACACCGTACATGGTCCCGACGCAGTACGACCACTTGCTGCGCACCTTGTCGATGGTATGTTCCGGGAAGCGTTTCACTACTGCTTCCCCGCAGTACCCGCTCTTCGGCAGACAGGAGCCGCCCATGTCCCTACTCACCGTCGACCGGGCCGCCGCCCGACTGTCCACCGGCACCCGGTTCATCCGCCGGCTCATCGCCGAACGCCGCATCCCCTACGTCAAACTCGGCGCCCACGTCCGCATCGACGACGCCGACCTCGACGCCTTCATCGACGCCGGCCGGGTAGGTCCGACGGCGCGCCAGTTGCCGCTCGGTTATCCACAAGGTGCGGCAGCGACCGTCCGCCCACGCGCCGAACAGCGGAGGGTGTGACTGCAGCCCGCTCTTGTCCCACCTTCGCTGTGGAGGTGCCATGGCCGGACGTTCAGGTCGGCGACGCGGCACGGTCAAGCAAGAGGCCAACGGCGCGTGGTACTTCGTCGTCGATATCGCCGACGAGCACGGCCGGCGCCGGCAGACCCGCCGCCGCGGATTCCCATCCCAGCGCGCAGCCCAGGCCGAGCTGAACAAGATCCTGCGAGACCTGGCGCAGCAGACCTACGTCCCGCCCTCACGCCAGACGCTTGGCCGGTTCCTGACCGACGAATGGCTGCCTGCGATCTGGGCCACGATCCGGCCGAGCACCTTCGACAGCCACGCGCGCAACATCCGCCTCCACGTCGCGGCGCATCCGGTCGGCGACTGGCCGCTGCAGAAGGTCGATGCCGGGGCCCTCAACCGGCTCTACGCCGACCTCCTCGCGGGCCGGACCTCGCGGCGGCCACTCGCACCGCGCTCCGTCGCCTACGTGCACGTGATCCTGCACCGGGCGTTCCGCGACGCGGTGCGCTGGGACCGGCTGGTGCGCAACCCGAGCGACGCTGCCGACCCGCCGAAGCCGGGACGCACCCATCGGTCGACCATGCGCACCTGGTCGGCCGAGCAAGTCGCAGCCTTCCTCTCAGCGACAGCCACACATCGGCTGAGCGCGGCCTGGTGGACGCTCGCGACCACCGGAATGCGTCGTGGCGAGCTACTCGGCCTCGTGTAGGACGCGGTGGACCTCGACGGCGGCCTCGTCTCTATCCGCCGCACCCTGGTAACAACGCAGGCGCGCCGAGCGGGCGAGCCGGGGATGTCCTGGAGCGAGCCCAAGACCAACAAGGGCTGGCGCACGGTGGCCCTGGACCCGGCAACCGTCGCGGCGCTGCGCGCGCACCGGACGAGGCAGCTCGAGGAACGGCTCCTCGCCGGTGGCGAGTACGACGACCAGAGCCTCATCTTCTGCCGCGTTCTCGGCGCTCCCATCCACCCGAAGACGCTGTCCTGGTACTTCGATCAGGCGGTCAGGCGAGCCGAACTGCCGAAGATCCGGCTTCACGACCTCCGGCACACCCACGCGACGCTGGCGCTCAAGGCCGGCGTCCACCCGCGCGTGGTCCAGGAGCGCCTCGGCCACGCGAACGTGGGCGTGACCCTGGACACCTACTCGCACGTCACCATGCCCATGCAGGCCGAGGCGGCCAACCTGGTCGCCGGACTCATCACGAGCAAGATCACAAACATTCCGTGACC